>NZ_PJPV01000289.1 GCF_002864045.1 Endozoicomonas acroporae | reverse complement strand
GCTGGGGAAAGAGGTCAACAAGGAACTGGGATCTGGCTGATGAAGTCTGGTTGAATCCCGACAGGCCTGCTGATGATCAACTAAGCAAAGCCGCTTAAGTTGAGGCGACAACTATGTTGACAAACACCGATCTTCAAGGTACGAGGATCGGTCAATTTTTTGTAGATTTTCATCAACTATCGGAAAAAAAGGGGGTCACTTTTCATATCTCCGATTCTATAAATCAGTCGGTCGCAGCGATGATCAGTTCGTCAGACTGGAGCAGTGACTACCCAGAGTTACCCGATGACAAGGTTGAATCTAAAGACCTGGCACGTTGGCTATATTTCGGTAAACAATATTTTTGTAAAGAGGATCAACGCAAAGTCTTAGCCATTCTCACGGACAGGATGCGAGATCCGGTCAACAAGCAGATCGTCATGAGTGTTTTGGCGGGTATCCGTAACCACCCGCAAGAGGATGCACATCCTGCGCTGGAGTTAATTGAAAAACTCCTGAGACTGAGAGGAATCAAGCAACTGACATTGGATCCCGATACCCTGAAGGAACTCATAAATAAGTTTGTTGGTTTTTTGGATTTCAAACAGTTTAAAAGTTACCACAAAAATCCCTTTGACTCACAAACTGGTTCAGAGGCCAGCGAAGAATTAGATCGTATGCCTGAATTTCGAAAAGCGTTAATGCTTGCACTCAATTTACCCGAAGACGCCAACACTCAGGATATTTCAAATTCAATCGAAAATTAGGGGCAGGAAAGTCAGGGTCAAGGTTTTGGGGTCGTGTTTTTGAGTACTTACGGTCTTCCTTCTTGACGCATAAACCAGGGAAATCGACACCGGCTTAGGATTTTATGAGTAAGGTTGATGGACGCAAGTTAAGTCACAGTCCGTGAGTCTATCCACATGGGAGCTATACAACAGTGATTGGATGGTGCTTCTGTCAAAGAAATTCAGGGCTATACAGCACAGATCACACCAAGGGATCCAATAGCCAGGCATAACCGATGCGCTCCTGCTCCAGACGCAGGCTTTTTCCGAAGGTGTTATCCTTCAGGGCCGCAAATACTGAGGATTCATCCGGGGTAAACCCCGCCAGTTCACCAGTAAAACGGTTACTGTCCATTTCCTCTGTACACAGTGGCAAACGTTTGCAGGGTGGCCTCATCGATCAAAAGGGAGCAGACTTGCGGAAAATAAGAAACAGTCCATTCGGTCTTGAATGTGTTCAAATACAAAGGCCTGGCCCTGGCTTTTCGTTTTCCTTGACTTTATTCAAGAATCAAGACCTGACCCTCGCTACGCTCCTCGCTTCTCTCGCTTCTCTCGCTTCTCTCGCTTCTCTCGCTTCTCGAACATCATAACCCAGTTCAGTGAATTTATAGTGTGAGCCTCCACAAGCTTCAATGCCAATAACGCATTGAGGTCGACTAGCAATAAAAGACAAGAGTTCCCTGCGATTAAGTTTCTTTTTGAGAGCCACATGACCTTTGGCATCAACACCATGTAACTGGAAACTCTTTTTGCTCAGATCAATTCCGAGAAAAGCTACCTGACCTTTTTGATTAGTTCCTGATTTGTTATGCTTGCCCATGGTTCGCTCCGGTTCTTATTCTGAATGATGTCTGAACAACTCATTCTATCTTGGCTCATTTGAAGCCGTTTTGGGAGCGGGGCGGACCATTCCATTATTAGGTCTTTAATTATGAATGACAATTGCCGTTTTTACTGATAAGAAAAAATATTTGCACAATGAAAGATCTGACCCTGATTTTCGAACAGGCAGCATCCTATTTTTCACCTGTAAGTTGAAAGTCAACCATCGCGTATTGATCCATTTTGCAAATGAGTGAAAGTTGACTCCGTTGGGCAAACTAGTTTATTTATTAATTGTTGATAGACATAATTATAACTATTGAAATATTTTTCATTTTTTTTCAAAGAGCCAGGATCAGAAGATTCAATTACTTGAGATTTGGTTCTTTCTATTACAGTTTTTATGGTTTTATTTTTAGAACATGCAACACCCATTACTGCATTT
>NZ_PJPV01000288.1 GCF_002864045.1 Endozoicomonas acroporae | reverse complement strand
ATGAGTAACCGGTGCGCTGATCTTGCGGGAAGCGGGAGGCGTATTAAGTAGCTAACCATATGAAATCATATATTTCTGACTCCTTGTTCAGGCACTCTGCTTCGTTACAACTCCGGTCACATAGCTACGGCTATGCTCCCTCCGTTGTGCCTCGCATAGCACCTGCCCAAGTAGCCAGAAATATGTGATTCCATATGGCCAGCTACTTATTGCCCATTACGATAGAGCTATTAGCGATACAGTACAATAATATCTGCGCTTTGCTCAGCCCCTTTTACAATTCCCTGCTGCCAGCGAGAATTCAGACACTCATTTCTGGCCCAATAATTCTCTTCCATTGCCTTACAAACAGTCCAGTAATCCGGTGGATTCCGATGGATCAGGTGGGTATAACGGCGCAGGTTATCCCAGGTCTTATGACCACTACGAATGGCCACCTCCGGAATACTCATCTTCTGTTCAAAGAAACGGGAAATACCTTCATGGCGGAAAGAGTGAAACCGCAACTCAGGGAACCCCAGTGCCTTGGTTCGCTCTGAAAATTTGGTTGATATCGACTGTGCCTTGTAAGGAAAAATCCGGTCTTCACCTTTAATCCTGGGCTGCATGGCAATGATCTCTAGACAGGGGCACAATGGCACATTCTGGTGATTGCCGTATTTCTTCTTAGGGTCCTTCCTGTCCCTGATACTCGACTCTAAAGTTTTTGCCTGACCATTAAGTTAAATTTGAGCAGGTCTCACTGCTGCTACTCGGGCTTCACGGCTGCGCAAAGCCTTCATCGTGGCAACAGGAGGCCTGCTGTACCAAGCTTGGTTGCAAAGTAATGTATTGGCAACTTTTATATGACCATGCTTATACGTGTTCTTCCCTGCGCTACCCAATTTATTGATCATCTTGACCAGGCTTTACGTCAGGCTCCGCATGCTCAGCGACTGACTATGAAGCAACGCTATTTTTTAGCATTTGTCATTTCAGCAATGATTCTGACTCAGAAGCTCTGCTGGGCAACCATGGAACGTCGAAGTCTTGGCCAATACACATCAGCCGCCTTATGGTGGATGTTTTATCGATCCGAAATTGTCTGGCATCTACTGCTACGCATCAGTGTTCTGGTCATCATTGATCGTTATGGCTTATCAGAGGGAAATCTTCTTATTGACGACACTAGTTGTGGAGTCAGAAAATCCTCAAGAGAAGCTCAAGAAACTGACGGAGTCTCTCGAAGACTATCGTCCGTTGAGAATATCCAGCAAGCATATGGCAGGCAGGGAGCTTGGGAGAATGATGCCAACTGCCTCACTCAAGTACCGTTTGCCGGAATATCAAACACTCGTGCATTAAAAACTTGAGAGTCGAGTGAAACCTCACTGGCAAAAATCAGACCTCTACTGGTAAACCGGTTTACTGAACTGCTCCATCAAGAACTCAATTATGCCTTCAACATCGAATCCTGAACGACAGATTATTGAGAGCTTGGTGGAACATCTGAAGCTGGTTTCTGAAAACACGCTCCTTGGCTATTCAGCCACCGGCCAGGAACAGGATTTAGATCTTCCGGCTATTCTGGTGCAGCTGGAATCCATTAATGAAGAACAGCGCCAGGGACAACGGGCAAAATACCGGATGGCGTTCAATATCAGTGCCGTGGCCAAAACCAACAAAGACACTACATACACGCTGCTGGATTTAACCCGTTCCATTCGTGAGCTATTCACTACCGGCCAACGCTTCACTCCAGAAGCCCGAAATATCCAATTCAGTGAAACCCAGTTTGATATTGCGCCAAGCAATGCCCATCTGTCGTTTGCAGACCTGCAAGTGAGCATCGAGGTCGTACTTTAAGGCTCATCAGCAGCCAACTGTTTTAGCGTTGCCAGCTCAACGATTTCCAGTGCCGCCCTATTGGTTGCATTCAGATAAACGGGCGGGGCGACACCTGCCTCATGAGCCTCTGCCCAACGGGCTGCACACAGGCACCAGCGATCACCGGCTTTCAGGCCAGGAAAGCCAAGCTCCGGATTAGGTGTAATGAGGTCATTGCCTTTGGACAGGGAAAATTGCAGGAACTCATCGGTCATTCGGGCGCAGACCGTATGACTGCCGGAATCTTCCAGACAGGTATGGCAAAACCCATCCCGAAAGAAGCCCGTCACTGGACTCTGGCAGCAGGCTTCTAACTCAGTACCGAGCACATTGGGCTGTTCAAACACCAGTTCTACCATGTGAAACCCTCCCATGATTAACCCATGACCTACAGGATAGGAGAAAAGCCATGTCTACGATGGACCGTAGTTTTATTGGTGCTGGTAGCATCTACCTGAAGCCAGCAGATGACTCCGCTCCCTTGCTGCCAGTTGGCAACGTGAGCGAGTTCAAATTCAGCTTTGAAGAAGATAAGAAGGAGCTGAAAAACTATCTCGGTGGCATTGATAACCTGGGAGTCACCGTGAGCTATACCCCAGTGGCCAGCAATATGGTTCAGGCCTTGATTGAATCAGGCAAAGAGTTTGTCCTGTTTATGGAAGGCCTGAACGATGCCCAGGACGGTAAGTAGTTAACCAAATGAAATCGTATTTTCTGACTA
>NZ_PJPV01000287.1 GCF_002864045.1 Endozoicomonas acroporae | reverse complement strand
ACCATTCCTGGTGTTGAAATCACCACCCACGTAATGAGAGGGCCCCTGAACTTCAATCACCATGTTGTGATCTGGCAGTAGCAGGTCAACCGGAGGCAGTGAGTTCAGACTCTTTTCTTCTTCAATCTGCAAAGAGGGAAAGCATGATTGGAGTTGATCGTGAAAGTCGGCCTGGGTTTTTGAAATGTTTGTCTGGTAATGGGGGACGACTGGACACGCTCTCCCAAGCCAACTGGCGGCCATGGCAATGATGCGTTGCTCCTCTTCATTGTCTGAGGATGTATTTTCCAGACGAGTAAACAGCTCATCCATGTGCTTTTCAAGCCAGTTATTGTTATTGGAGTCCAGAGACAATCTGGCACAGCAAACCATGACTCCCCAGAGAGACATCAATAGGTCTTGCTGTAAGAGCTGAGGATGTTCACTGATTCGGTAAACAAGCGATTCGAACATAGAGGTCACCAGGTTCAGCTCAACGAACTCACCCAGTTTCGCGGTGGCCCACAGCAGATTGGCGATTTCCTGTGGGTTAAAGTTAGCTTTCTGTGTGTTCACGTGGCGCAATAGTGTGGCCACGGCCTCGTTGAGCTCTGATGTCCACTCCCCGTTGCCCACCAGTTTCGCCATGGCCCACAGCAGGTTGGCGATTTCCTGTGGTTTAAAGTGAGCTTTCTCCGTGTTGACGCGTGGCAACAGCGCGGCCATGGCCTCGTTAAACTCTGGTGTTCGCTCCTGCCCGTTGTCCACCAGTTTCGCCATGGCCCACAGCAGGTTGGCGATATGCTGAGGAATAAATTGGTCTTTCTGTGCGTTCACGAAGGGCAACAGCACGGCCACGGCCCCTTTAAGCCCTGGTGTCTGCTCCTGCCCGTTGTCCACCAGTTTCGCCATGGCCCACAGCTGGTTGGCGATATGCTGAGGAATAAATTGGTCTTTAAATGCGTTCACGTGGGGCAACAGCGCGGCCACGGCCTCGTTCAGTTCTGGTGTCTGCTCCTGCCCGTTGTCCAGCAGTTTCGCCATGGCCCACAGCAGGTTGGCGATAGCCTG
>NZ_PJPV01000286.1 GCF_002864045.1 Endozoicomonas acroporae | reverse complement strand
GGGACGGCACCTGGATAACACGCTGAAATCACGGATTCCCACCTTCTTTTATAACCCCTTGCCGGACACCGTGCTGGCCAACGCCATCATTCTGCCCAATCTACCGCAGGCCTGGCCTGAGCACCTGAAACAACAGGCCCGTGACCGGCTATTAACCCTGTACAACCAGTTCCGGGAGCTGCAGGACCAGACCACACCCAGAGATATCACCGATGTGCTGGCCACCGTTCGCCAGATTCTCCGTCACTGCTCCGCGACCGGGGACGACACGCCAGCGCAAGTCAACGCCCTGATCAGGCGGGCATTTATGGACAGTCTGGCCGGTGCTGTAACCACGGAATACCAGCAACGGCTGAACACCCTCAACGCTTGGTACCAGGGCCAGTTCAAGGAAGATCCGTCCCTTTTGGCGGGGGTTGACGCGAGCTTTACTGATTTTATCCAACGACTGCAGGCCGCCAACACCGATGGTGACTTCTCTGCGGAGCCTGTCCGGCAGCTGGTCTACCACTACTGGCAAAGTCTGGACAAGGATGACTCGGGACGCACCGCCATGCTGGTGCAAGGGCCGGCGGGCTGGGGCAAGGATTTTGTGCTGAAGAGAACCATCCGGCTCTGGCAACAACAGCAAGAGAGGAAACAACGGCCAGTACGTCCGTTTGTCCATATCAATGCCAACCCGAACCAGTGGGCCACTCTGGCCGAGAGCGTTAACCAGGCGATGAGCCGGGGGCAACTGATTGCCATCAGTGAGCTTAACCTGATTCCCAGCCACTATGTAGAAGGGTTGCTGAATCATGTGTTGACCGGCCATGCAGCACGGGGATTTCGCCTGTTTGCCACCATCAATCCCGGCTATTTTGCCGGACGGGAAGCGCTGAGCAAGGCCCTGACGAGCCGCTGCACCCAGGTCAGGCTGGCTGCCCTTACCCCGGAAGAACTGGAAGGGCTGGTGCAGGGTTTGCCCAAGATACCTGA
>NZ_PJPV01000285.1 GCF_002864045.1 Endozoicomonas acroporae | reverse complement strand
CACAAATGCTCATGACCGACATTTCGGTCACCCCGCACAATGAAAATTAGGCTCTGCCACAATTATCATGGTGCAGAGCCTGGCAGTGGTCGTTATCTTTGCAGTGGCTTATAGACCCTGAACACAAATTGACCCGGGCTGGATCGTTCGCACCCTCGCTTATCTCATGGTTCTGAACTGGCACCATCAAGGTTCCATTTCTGAAACATTGAATGCACGGCAAACAGTCCTGTTCTCCAGGTGAGATCATGGCGATCCGATCCAGTCCGCCAGGCTCTGCCGGGCCGAAGTGAACGTTTGGAGCATAGACGATGCAAACCATTGTGAAAAATTGTGCAGGCATTGATGTCCATAAAATGATGGTCATGGTTGCCATTCGCAAAGAAACGCCAGAAGGCAATATTCAAACATTAACCCGTGAATTCGGCACCTTCCGGAAAGACCGGGAGCTGATGTGCCAGTTCCTGAAACAACATCAGATTGACCTGGTGGTCATGGAAAGTACCGGTGTCTACTGGAAAAGCATTTACGCATCTATCATTAGTTGCAACCTGAACCCTTGGGTGGTGAATGCCCGGCACGTCAAGAATGTACCCGGTCGCAAGACGGATACATTGGAAAGCCAGTGGCTCGCCCATCTTGCCCATTGCGGCCTGGTTCGCCCGAGCTTTGTACCTCATCCAGACCAGGAACAATTACGTTTACTGACTCGTCGGCGAGACACACTGGTCAAGCAAATGGCCAATGAAAAGAATCGTCTTCATAAAATTCTGGACGACAGCGGTATCCGACTGGGTGGCCTGATCAGTGATATTAACGGCAAGTCTGGCCAGCGCATGGTAAACGCTCTGATTGATGGTGAATCCCTTCAGGACATTATCAAGAAGGCTGATAGTCGACTGAAGGCCGACAGAAAACAGCTGATGGCCAGTATGGATGAAGAGCTTTCCCCTTCTCATCGAATCGTATTGACAGACATTCGGGATCACATTGATTTTCTGAGCAAGCAGCAGGATAAGCTGGAAAAACAGATTCTGAAAAGCATTGAGCCCTGGAAAGAAGCCTGGCAGATACTGCAGACGCTACCCGGAGTCAGCGAAATGAGTGCAGCAACACTGATCGCAGAAATCGGTGATGACATGAGCAAGTTCGGAGGCATGAAGGAAATCGCTTCATGGGCTGGGCTGTGTCCGGGCAACAACGAGAGTGCTGGGAAATGCAAAAGTGGTCGAACCCGAAAAGGGAACAAGATGATCAAAACGATCTTGTG
>NZ_PJPV01000284.1 GCF_002864045.1 Endozoicomonas acroporae | reverse complement strand
AAAGCCGGCATCGGGGGGGGGGAGGTTAAAGGAACGGTTGCCAACACCACGGCGGTGAACAGCTATGTCAATGGCATTAAAGAGGGGAATTCTTCTATCTCCAATGATCAGCTTCTTTGCCAAAAAGCAGACCCTCGTGTGTTAACAGCCGATTGCTCTTCGAGAACTGAATTTCTGGCTGCGCTGGATGTTTCGTACAGTGATGCTTGCCCGGTAAATGCCGCTACAGCGACAACAGCCGCTACAGCGACAACAGCCGCCACAAGCCGCGGGGCCGTGGTTGCCAGTACTACGCAGGTGAACAGTTTTGCCAGGAGCACAGGTTACTCTTCAGGCGTGGCCAGGGAGCCATTACCGGCCACAACGGTGCCGACGGTAGCGAACACCACCATAAACGTTTCCGGCCTGCCGGGGGCCACCATGACGCTACCCACCACTGTGGCATCGTCGGCGGCTACCCTGAGTACCGGCGCAGTAGCCGGTATCGCCCTGGGGGCTGCAGCCTTTGTGGTGGTAGGGGTGGTGGCAGGGAGGTACATTTATCGTCATTATTGCCACGGGTCATCCCCTGCCGATGACCCGCAGGAGTGGGTGGCCATCAATACTGTGGGTCAGGCAGCGAGTGCCGAACCGACGATAAAAGCCGTCATGAAATAGGCAAGAGAGAAACCTGCCGATGTACAACGCTCCAGAAGACCTCCTCCAGAGCCACCCGGACTGCAACAACCGGCACTATCGGAAAAACCACCCACACGGCCAAGGGACTCGTTCTTTGAGGAACTCAGGGGGTGATTCCCTGGCATGAACACAAGTTCATGACGATGGTTTGTCACCCTCTGTCATGAAAGCTTTAGCCACAGAGTCACGGAGACACAGAGGAAAAGCTTTTTTCTGTTCTCCGAGTCTCTGTGCCTCCGTGGCAATTTTCTTTCACGGCAAAGAAGATGCTGGCATATATGAAGAGATTGAAACTCGCAATCTCCGCAGAATAAGAACCGCTGTAAAATAGATCATTTCAATGAGTTTGATATTCACAATCTCCGTTCACCCTGAAGCGGTTGGTGCCGGGCACAATACCTGAGCCTGGAGTTCATGCCATTCGACAGGCTTTGGATGTTTAACCTGTCTCTGATGACAACTCACTCAGCGCAATTACAGAGTGGGTCGCTTCTTTGCCTCTGCCAACACTATTGCCCAGAATAACGAACCCTCTTTATCCCGTACAAGTTACAGGTATGAACACACAGAAACTCATGAATATGTTTCTTCTTCAGTAAAGAATCTCGCGCACGACCACATGGATGTGGGAGGTAGGGCGACGCAGGATGCCAAAGCCGGGGACTTTGTCGCTTTGAGGAATAGTCCTTGAATAATTTACACATTTTGGAGCCTCCGAACTCCGTTCGTCCTGAGCCTGTCGAAGGGCGTTAACTCCGAGGCATGATAGATTGTGCCAGGCACCCTTCGTCCGTGCATCCTGAGCCGAGCCGAAGGGCGCTCAGGATGAATGGAGAGTGAGTTCTAAATGTCGGAATCCCCCTGTGCCAACATAGTTTTCCTGCTTTATAAGATTCTTGCGTATTACCCATTACCAATAATTCAAACGGTTCCTTTCATCGCCTGTGCCTTGTCTACCCTTGCCCTTATTTTGCGAGGGAATAACGTTGATATCCCAACCTACCGTTCAATCAACAGGCGCAGCCACTGCCTCGGGCTCCGTACCGGTTCAGCCAGGGGAGAAATGGGGCGTATGGGCAGGGGTGAAGGTCGCTTTCTGGGACGGTGTGATCCCGTTTTTGCAGTCCTGGCATCCTGATTATGTACCCCCCGGGGCGCAACCGGATAAAGGTCCGGCCTTCACTTTTGGCAGCCCCGATGGGCAGGACAGTAGCTTTTTCCAGGGTGTTGAGCTGGCTGCCCGCCTGGTGTCGCCTTATACGGTGCTGCCA
>NZ_PJPV01000283.1 GCF_002864045.1 Endozoicomonas acroporae | reverse complement strand
GGTAATAGCTAATGTGTATGGCGATGAATTTGAATAACTGCAAATTCATTTGATCGTTAAAGGTAGTTGTATTGACTGACCTCTAATGATTTACGAAGGTAAATCGTTTCGGGTTATATGGTCAAGTGACTAAGCGTACACGGTGGATGCCTTGGCAGTCAGAGGCGATGAAGGACGTGGTAATCTGCGATAAGTCCTGGGGAGCTGATAAACAAGCTGTGATCCAGGAATTTCCGAATGGGGAAACCCAACGGCATAAGCCGTTATTCCTTACCTGAATACATAGGGTCTGGAAGGCGAACCCGGGGAACTGAAACATCTAAGTACCCGGAGGAAAAGAAATCAATTGAGATTCCCCCAGTAGCGGCGAGCGAACGGGGACCAGCCCTTAAGCAATTTTTGGTTTAGTGGAAGACTCTGGAAAGTGTCGCCATAGTGGGTGATAGCCCCGTACACGAAAGGCCAATCATTGTGAAATCGAGTAGGACGGGACACGTGAAATCCTGT
>NZ_PJPV01000282.1 GCF_002864045.1 Endozoicomonas acroporae | reverse complement strand
GAGTATTTAGCCTTGGAGGATGGTCCCCCCTCGTCCGAAGACAGTTCAGACAGGATTTCACGTGTCCCGTCCTACTCGATTTCACAATGATTGGCCTTTCGTGTACGGGGCTATCACCCACTATGGCCACACTTTCCAGAGTGTTCCACTAACTCATAAATTGCTTAAGGGCTACTCCCCGTTCGCTCGCCGCTACTGGGGGAATCTCAATTGATTTCTTTTCCTCCGGGTACTTAGATGTTTCAGTTCCCCGGGTTCGCCTTCCAGACCCTATGTATTCAGGTAAGGAATAACGGCTTATGCCGTTGGGTTTCCCCATTCGGAAATTCCTGGATCACAGCTTGTTTATCAGCTCCCCAAGACTTATCGCAGATTACCACGTCCTTCATCGCCTCTGACTGCCAAGGCATCCACCGTGTACGCTTAGTCACTTGACCATATAACCCGAAACGATTTACCTTCGTAAATCGTTAGAGGTCAGTCAATACAACTACCTTTAACGATCAAATGAATTTGAAGTTATTCAAATTCATCGCCATACACATTAGCTATTACCTTTCGGTAATTAACTTGAGAGTGTCTCAGCAAGAATTTTCATTAAACAACCGAAGTTGTCTAAATCAATTCAGCTTAATTTGGATTCCACATTTTTAAA
>NZ_PJPV01000281.1 GCF_002864045.1 Endozoicomonas acroporae | reverse complement strand
CAGCGGGCCAGACTATATGCAGCTGGCAATTGGGCAGGACTTTTTTCTGGCCGTAAATCCAGAGATAGGGCTTAGGTGCCAGTAGTGACTCCAGATGCCCTGCCAGGGTCGGGGTATGTTCCAGCCCGGTCAGCACCACCGGTTTACCCTTTAGAAGTTGTGTCAATAAGGGGGTTTCTTTCAGCTGGAAACTCAACTTGCCTGACAGTTTCAGCTTACTGGTAAACCAGAGCTCCTCCCATTGCTGACCGGTGGCCAGTCGATAACAGCTGGATTGTGCAGCAACTTTGGCAGCGATATTGGCAACACTGTCGGTATACAGCCTGACAACACTGTCACCGAAAGGTTCTGGCAAAGTGCCTGTCACCAATCCGGGAGCGACGGGCAGTGATTCCGTCCGATGTTTCAGGATCAGCCATTGTTCATCGGTCAGTTCACCGCTAACCAGCAGCTGGTCAAATTCGCTGGCCATCTTATGAAAGGTATCGGTCTTTTGCAGGGTGTTTTCCTGTGCGGACAGATCACTGAAGATCCCGTCGAAATTGTGGGTATTGATAACCCCGCAGGTTTTACCGGGTAACACCGATGTGTTGTTGATTGCTTGTTTGAATGCCGTGATATTCTCGGTCGGGGTGTGATATTGCTGCAAGACCAGCGATGCTGGCAGCTCCACCCGTTCACCATTGGCGATGAAGTAGCCTTGCTCAAGAATGTCCGACAAATGTTGCCAGAATGGGCTTTTGGCATCCGGCGGGTCCACCAGGCAGATGGTCACCGGTTCTGGCTGGCTGCTGATCACTCCGTTGCGAAAATACTGTTCGCCATGACTGTTGATGGCCAGGTTGCCAAACAGGCTGGCAAAGACATCCTGACCCGCACAGTGAATCAGCAAACTCCCGGGCTCTGGCGGCTCCGTG
>NZ_PJPV01000280.1 GCF_002864045.1 Endozoicomonas acroporae | reverse complement strand
CGCGGCAACTGCTCCTGCGTTGCCCTAGCTTCTGCATCCATGCAGTCGTGCGGTTGCGATAAATTGGTCTAAAAATTCCTGCTTCTTCGTCAAATAGCCCCGCTATTCTCCTCAGAAGCAGAAATTTTTATCCTCAATTTCTCGCAATCCTCGCTACGGGGTCGCCTAGACGGACGCTTAAGTCCGACAGGCTCCTTGTCGGTTATTTGGTTAACTACCAACCAGCGCCACCTCCTGACAACACCAAAGGATGGCGGTAAATAACATTAACCGCCATTGGTTCAATGGCGGTTGTTGGAGAGTCAATGACGGAATTGCAGTATTTTTGGGGCTGGGCAGTTTACCTGGCAGGAGCCTTCGGCTGCCTGCTGAGCCTGTGGTTTATTGTTGGTAATTGGCATCCGCGGCTAAAGCGGCCTCTGATGCTGGCTTTTGCTGTACTGTTTTTCCTGCCCGGTACTGTACACCCCGAGCAGAGCTATCTTGGCCCGGCCTTCCTTATCAGTCTTTATGATGGCCTTAGCCTGGGAGTTGACGCCATGTGGCGAACGGGGCGGACTGTGGCAATTGCCGCTGGTGTTGCAGTGATTGCAGGCGTGTTATTACCGGTCGGCAAGGCAAAAAAACAGCTTCTGACAAAACGCAAAAGCCCCGTAAACAGGGACATTGATACAGGTTGATAGATTTGAATTTGAACCACAAAGGCACAAAGACACAAAGACACAAAGGAAGAAAAAAGAAATCTTTTCTTTGTGTCTCTGTGCCTTTGTGGTGAAAGTCTTTTAACTATGGCAAGGCTTTCACGCTTAAGTCAGTGCCATTGCCCTGGGCCCTGCTTCAAACCAGAAATCCTGAACTTAACCGCGATTTATCAACTAATGTGTGAACTTCTTGGAATGAGTGCCAACACGCCTACGGATATTGTGTTCAGCTTCCGTGGCCTGATGCAGCGCGGGGGCAAGACCGGCCCCCACAGTGATGGCTGGGGAATCGCGTTTTATGAAGGCAAAGGGTTACGGGAATTCCGTGATCCCAACCCAAGCTGTGATTCTGAAATTGCCAACCTGGTCTGCCGCTACCCGATCAAAAGCACCATCGTGATCAGTCATATCCGCCAGGCAAACGCAGGCAGAATTGCCCTGGAAAACACCCACCCCTTTACCCGGGAACTCTGGGGCAAACACTGGACCTTTGCTCACAACGGCCAATTGAAAGGCATCAGGAAATTCCCCCTGAAACACTACTTGCCGGTGGGAACCACGGACAGTGAGTACGCTTTTTGCTGGATCATGGACCAGGTGCGTGAGCGCTTCCCCAAACCACCCAAAAGGGTGAGTACACTGCAACGCTTTATCCGCCAGCTCTGTGACGAACTGCGTGGACTGGGCGTATTCAATATGTTGCTGACCGACTCACGCTATCTCTACTGCTACTGCAGTACCCGGTTGCACTGGATAACCCGCAGAGCGCCGTTTAATCAGGCCAGTCTCAAAGATGACGACATGACGGTGGATTTTGCCAAAGAAACCACAGAAAACGACATCGTTTCTATAATAGCCACTGACCCGTTAACCATTAATGAGACCTGGCACCCTATTCAGCCCGGCGACATGGTGGTTTTTGGTAATGGCGAACTTGCTGCCTGAGTAAAAAAATCTGCATAACTGAAAACCAGTCATCAACAAGCAATTACACTTAGCAGGTCTCTATCCAGTTCCGCGACTTATAAGTTAGCCCAGGGGGGTAATGATGAGTACACCGATCAGCAGACCTGCGTATGATATAAACACCGGCCAACTTGATGACAGTCGGTATCAAGCCCGAAAAACACGAAGTTCAAAAGATTCTCTGTTCCATGGCAGAAGTACCAGAGAGCTTCTTGAACCGGTTAGCATGTCAACATTCAGAGTAGAAGATGAAACTGTAGATCCTGGCCATGCATTGATTAATGACCGAACTTTTGCCGCAAGAAAAGAACACGTTGCCTCCCTTTCCTGCTTAACCTCAACCCAGTCAAAAATGGCTGATGATAAAAGTGCTGTGCGCCAGAATCGGCTGACTGCACCTCTCACAGGCCCATTATCTTCATCCCGGCAGGATAATCGGGATGCATACATTATCAATATGTACACCTTAAGGCCGGAAAGCGATGCATTATCTCGTGAAGGTGCAGAACCTGTCTGCCTGAAGCATAATAACTGGTGGGAACGCAATAAAAAGTGGAATAGCACCTTTATCCTCAGCACTCTGGCCACTGCAACAACAGTGACCGCTTCGCTGATTTCAGACATTACCCGCGATGACGATCAGGCACTTTTCCAGCGATCAGGGTCCGTTGTCGTCTGCTGGGCCATGTTGGTGACATTTATTACCCTGAGAAAGAGAAGTGAAAAACTGCCAAGCCGCGAGCTGATGATTGAAGCACCCAACCATAAATTACCCCGGGAAGGGGATGTGAAATTAAAGGACCTGGCTGAACAGATCGGCAATGCCAGCATCACCGAAAGAAAAGTAAAAAGAACAGCCAGTGAGTGCGACTGGGTAATCCTGCTGGCAAGTATCATCGGTACCCTGATTTGGGGGTACGGAGATTTAATAGCCAGGTAAACACATTAAAAAAAGAAAAAGGCTTAGAGCCTGTTTATGACAAGTTAACGCGCAACTATGTCAGCGTCCTCGCTATGGCATGCTGTATCGTCTGGTTACCGATGTAAAACCTCAACAGGCCTCAGAACCCTGGGTTGTTTCAGCTAAATTAGCAGTCAGTGGTAAATCACCTGAGTTTTTAGCTGAATGGACTGACTGAAGATATCGCTCTCTGGCGATCACAGCCTGCTCTTTAGCTTCTTCCTTGTTGGAGGTTTGTATTTTGATTCTTTGGTAGATCTTTTTATAGATCTTTTGTCCCTCGGCGTAAGCGGGATCTTTGCGAAGCTCCCTTCTGCGCTCGGCGTAAGCGGGATCTGTCTGGTAGCGCTCCCTTGCGCGCTCCCTTTTGCGCTCGGCGTAAGCGAGATCTGTCTGGTAGCGCTCCCTGTCGTGCTCCCTTTTACGCTCGGCGTAAGCGGGATCTGTCTGGTAGCGCTCCCTTTTGCGCTCCTTTTCGCGCTCGGCGTAAGCGGGATCTGTCTGGTAGCGCCCCCTTCGGCGCTCCCTTTCGCGCTCGACGTAAGCGGGATCTTTGCGAAGCTCCTTTTGGCGCTCCCTTTGGCGCTCGGCGTAAGCGGGATCTGTCTGGTAGCGCTCCCTTCGGCGCTCCCTTTGGCGCTCGACGTAAGCGGGATCTTTGCGAAGCTCCCTTTGGCGCTCCCTTTGGCGCTCGGCGTAAGCGGGATC
>NZ_PJPV01000028.1 GCF_002864045.1 Endozoicomonas acroporae | reverse complement strand
ATTTCAGGAGAGGCGACAACTATGCTGACACAGGGGGAGATAAATGTGGCGAGGTTTCGAGTCCGCCCGATACCTCATGGTCCTCAACATATCCGGCAGGCGATATGAGTCCAATAGGGGACATTGCCTGAAACTTAAGTCTTCACCAACCTGAATGTCTCTCGTGATACTGTTCAGCTGCCGACATTTGTCAGCAACCAATGAGCCGGTCACTCTGAGTTTTTTTTCTGGCAAACTCTCAAGATATTTGCACCCCGTCAGGTTTAAATTCCCGTCCACGTAAAGTGACTTGGGTAGTTTTTTTATATTGGGCATACCGGACAGATCCAGGTCGCCATCAATGAGTACGTTCTCACCGTATTTTGAATAGTCACCCATAGTTGCCGCTTGTTTGAACTCATCCAGCGAAATGGTCTGAGGTGTATTTCTGGATAACGAGCCCCGGGATTGACCGGTCGATACCTGCGCTTTGATATGCTCTTGCAGCTGGATTGACCGCTCCTTGACTTTCAGGAGACTGTTGCGGGCCCCATCCACATGCTTTAATGACTTCTCAGTGACAAACATGGCCTTGATAAGGTAACCCATTCGCCTGACCCGGCCAGGGTCACGGCCATAATGGGTACTGCGAAATAGTTCTATCTGTTGCTGATATTTATTAGTCACCTGGCTTTTCATGGATTCGCCTCGTCGGCAATTGACTGTCATCCCAACCGTTCAACGATGCTGTGCACTGCAGTTGCAAAAATCGTGTGATCAACGTCTGTTATCGACATCACCCCAGAAAATCTCTGGCTGCCCAGTTTATTAACGTATATATGCCCCCGGTTGGATTCGTTAAAACACCGCAACCTGCCCCCCAAAGCACTTAGACAGTGTCTGTAACCCAGTCATCACCGGTTGCCCCTATGAGGACAAGCAGTCTTAAAGCACGCCATCACCTCAATATTGAGTGTTTGTCCTGTTTTTGAATAGCAATCAATTGAAAGATTTCGAAGACGCACTGAATGAACGCTCACAGTGCTAATGACATTGATCAACGATCTGATTATGCAAATGTGCCCACCACGGTCGATATAGTCCGTCATGCACTAAAAGAGAAAAAGAAAAGTCATGGAAAAAAACAACCTGATTGGCAGCATTTTTTTGGTCACGGGAACCACTGTTGGAGCCGGGATGATTGCGCTGCCGGTAACCACAGGCACTTACGGGTTTGCAGCGACCCTCTTTATGTTTATCACCGTCTGGCTTGCTTCACTGGTCATCGCCTTCGCTATGCTGGAGGCTAACCTCCAGCACAAAGAGGGTGCCAACCTTATCACGATGATCTCAGTCACTCTGGGGCGACCCGGAGAGATAATAGGGTGGGGAAGCTGCTTATTATTTCTATATTGCATTCTTGCTGCTTATTTGTCTGGCCTGGGGGAGTTAACAGGCTACTCCTTGTCATATATTCTTCCTCTTGACGTCAACAAGACTACATCCGTTGTGGTGATTACGGCTATTGCCTCTGGCTTAATATATTCAGGCATAAGAATGTCAGAAAACATCAATCGCGTTTTTGTGATTGGTATTTTGCTGATATTTATCTCTCTTGCCTTCATTTCCATGCCCTATGTGGAGGCTGACAGGCTGGAAATAACAACATTCAACCCGCCATTCTTATCATTACCGGTTATTTTTGCCTCTTTTGGCTACCTGGTCATAGTGCCCACCTTGCGAAGCTATCTACACAGTGACGTAAGAAAAATAAAGATTGCCTGTGTGGTTGGTAGTCTTATACCACTGATCATGTACATTTTATGGGCAACGATTGTCATTGGTGTAATACCTGTTCATGGTGACAACGGTATAGAAGGCATTCTGTACTCCGGTGACCCATCAACGGGCATCTTACGGGCCATGGCAGAGTTCACAGACAATAACAATGTTGTACTGATATTCAAGGCATTCTTTTTTTTAGCCATTGCCACGTCATTAATTGGTGTATCCCTGGGAACATTTGATCTTATTTCGGATGGTTTGCAGGCCAACAATATCAAACCCGGCAAGTTTACCCTGACTTTACTGACTTTTGCGCCACCTGCCCTGATAGTCATATTGCTGGACACTGTATTTTTAACGGCACTTGGTTATGCCGCAATATTTTCTGCTGTTGTCTTTGGCATCATTCCGGCCGTACTGCCCTGGGCCGGAAGAAACAAGGGTATCAAAAGCAGTTATCAGTTACCTGGCGGAAAAATAGCTTTCACTTTAATTATTCTCTTTTCCATTGCGGTGATAGTCGCTGAGCTATACAGCATGAATAATGCATAATTTCAAAAGGATATGAATATGAAAAATAATGTTATTAAAGACCTGGTAAAAATTTGCAAATACGCCGGTGGCCGCTTCGACCTTGTTCAGGCTGGTGGGGGGAATGCCGGGGCTAAAGTGGATACAGGCAAACTGCTGGTCTCTCAGGGAGTGGGTTGCGTCCTTTCAGAAACGGAGTCGAATTATGGTTATGTAACCGTTGACAGTGAAAAAATACTGGACGTTTTAGATAACAACGACCTGTTGAAAAAATACAGCCTGAAAGAGAGTGTTAAAATAGCCAATCAAGCAGTCAGGGAAGCTAATGAGTTGCCGGATATAAAACCCACCGCCGAAGTCTTTCTTCATGCCCTCCTCCCTTTTAAATACACCCTGCATTTGCATCCTGTCATTATCAATGCCCTGTTGATAAATCGTGATGCCCAAAAAATCATAGCAAACCTATACCCGGATGCCGGTTTTGTCGGGTATGCCGCCCCCGGGCTGGAAGTGTCTATTCTTTTCGCCCAGTACATGCAAAGCCTCACAGGCAAAGAGAAGCCGCATCTCTACTTTATGAAAAATCATGGCATTATGGTTGGTCATGATACTGTCGATGGGTTAATGGCCATTGTTGAAAACATGATGGCCATTGCTGAAAAATACTTTGCAGTTGATTACAGCCACATGAAAAATGCAACAAAAATTGCTGAACTCTATAGCTCAATAACTGGCATTCAGTGCATAGCTCACTGTTCCAACGACCAAACCATCAACCAGGTGTACCGTGATGATAAAGAGGCCTTTTTCTTTACTCCCTGTTATCCAGATCAATATGTGTATAATGCGGTTTTGCCGGTGGAGTTGAACGAGTTATCGGCTCAGGAGATTGTGGATTTTAAAATCCATAATAATAATTTTCTGCCAGGTGTCGTGGTGTACCAGGATAACATCTACTTTGTATCTACCAATTTAAAAATCACCCATGAGATGGAAGAAGTTTTCAGATCTCACCTGTTAATTGTTACCCTGAACAAACAAAACAGAAAAAAAATAGATACATTAGACAACAGCTTACACAATATTCTATTTTCGGTTAATCCGTTAAACCGATATCATTAGCAAAGCAGGGGGCAAAAGCAGGGGTCACAAAAGCGGGGGTCAGATCTTTCATTGCGCAAATATCTTTTCTTATCAGTAAAAGTGGTAATTGTCATTCATAATTAAAGACCTTACCCCGTTTTTTGATGGAATACTTTTCCTTGCAATGCGGGGCGGACCATTTATGACCCCGATTTTCAATACGTGTTTCAGGATTCCATCCGTTGAACTACCAAAATCATGCGACAGCACACTCAAGAAGGACCTGAAATCAGTGTCGTCTTGTTAGTGGCCATAACAGATCCTTATGCTTCGTTGACAAAATAGTAAATAGTTTGTGCTAGAGAGGAACTTTTATAAGAAGACGTAGTCTTAGGATTAATTCAATAATCCAGTAATTCAATGAATCACTCCTGTAAGTTACCTTCATTCGATGTTGCTTTTTCTGATCTTTCTTCCGGTACGTTGGATATCGTAAACCAATACTGTAAAACTGATGCCAGTGAACGATCGCAAGAGTATCAAGGCATGTCTGGTCAGGTACTGAACTCTCCTTTTCCTGTTTACAATAGACAATCAGATATACCCCAAAATGAAACAGGTGTTCTTAAATCGTTGGATGAATACGATATTGTATCTCTGGCAGACTTCAATATAGAAGACTCTTTTGGAACGTATGTTCCTGAGATACCAAAATCAGCTCTTGATAAATATGTGCCCTGGAATTCTGATGACGAAGTCATTAATAATGAGATATCATCAACATCAAATCCCCCCTTTGCTCAGCAGGTATGCTTATCGGTTAGCGAGCCCAATCCAATACCTGTCAGGCATTTGAGTCCATATAATCAGTTAACTCATCTTCATGCCGTACTGTTAAACCGACAAGATTTACCATCAGTTACTTTTGTTAACCCGATAAACCTGAACCAAACGACAAGTGATGAGCAAACGCCCCCAATGGAAGAAATTGCTGATAGTTTCCTTGTTGAGCACCAAAGGGAGCGAATGCAAGAACTCGAAAAAAGAAAGCTGGTAAATCAGCAAAGAAGGAAGCGGTATAGTGAAATGATGAAAGATCCTGAAAAAAGAAAGCTGAATAGTCAGCGTCAAAGGGAGCTATATAATGAAAGAATGAAGGACCCCGAAAAAAGAAAGCTGATAAATCAACGCCAAAGAGAGCAAAGACAAGACCCCGAAAAAAGAAAGCTGATAAATCAGCGCCAAAAGGAGCTAAGGCAAGATCCCGAAAAAAGAAAGCGGGATAATCAGCGCCAAAGGGAGCGGTATCATGAAAGAATGAAGGACCCCATACAAAGAAAGCTGTTGAATCAGCGCCAAAAGGAGCGAATGAAAGACCCCGAAAAAAGAAAGCTGAAAAGACAGCAACAAAGGGAGCGAAGGAAAGACCCTGAACAAAGGGAGCTGGAAAATCAACGCCTAAGGGAGCAAAGGCGATTAAAGAGGGAAGCGGAAGCGAGGTTCAGGTCTTGATTCTTGAATAAAGTCAAGGAAAACAAAAAGCCAGGGTCAGGCCTTTGTATTTGAACACATTCTAGATTCAAGACCTGACACTGTTTCTCTAAGTTAAAAAAATCCAGGTTCAAGTCTTTCTTTTTGAACACATTCAAGACCTGATACTGCTTCCCACTAATCAAAAAATCAGTTTTCCCATCAAAGGCTCATACACATAGTCATTGAGCGGCGGCTCACTTGGCTTCGGCTTACCCAGCGGCAGCAACGGCACCGATTTCGATAACGGTTGACGCGTTTCTTTACTGTGTGCAACCAGGCGCGAGCGGATAGAAGCCCGGGCGTAAACCTTAAGTGATTGGGGTTGAAAATTATCCGGCTCATTATCCCGATTGATGTTGTCAAACCTGCCAGTCTCGGCCAACAGGGCTTTCAAGTTGCGAATTCTGCCCTTGGCAAAACTCAGCGGTGTATCCCTATGCCAGTCTCGCGCCTTACAGTTGGCACCCTCAGACACCAATAGTTGTACTTTCTTACCCGAACCACTTTTTGCTGCCAAATGTAACGGGGTCCATTGTGTACCGTCTTGCCTGGCTTCAAGGTTAGCCCCCTCGGACAAAAGCAGCTTCAGATACTCCAAGTCGTAGTAGTTTTCGCTAGCCGCATAGTGCAATGATGTCAGTTTATATTTATCAGCAGCATCAATATTGGCACCGGCAGCCAGAAGCACCTTGAATACCTCCAGTCTGTCGTTTCTGGAAATCGAATGAATTAGTGGCGTTACTTTATTAATATCCTTGGCATCAATATCGGCTCCCCGGGCCAGAAGCTCTTTCGCAACCTCCCCGCTACCGGCCATATGCAGCGGAGTCCGGCCTGAATCACTGCGGGCATTAACGCAGGCACCTGCGTCGAGAAATACCTTTAATATCTCCAGATCGGCATTATAACAAGCCAGGAACAGCGGCGTGTTTCCGCAATTATCCCTGGCCTCAATATCGGCTCCCCAAGCCAGAAGCTGTTGCACAGTCTCCCCGCTAAAGGCTCCATGCAACGGAGTTTGACCTGAAGAATTGCGGACATTCACGCTGGCACCCGCAGCCAGAAGAAAGTTGAGAACTTCCTTATTTTCCGGAGTTACCGCCAGAAACAGCGGGGTTTCGCCATACCGGTCCCTGGACTCAATATCAGCCCCCTGTTCCAACAATGTCTTCACCGATGCCAGGTCGCCATCCTTGGCTGCCTTGAGCAGATTTTTGTCGTCCGGGGACAGTTCCTTTGTTGCGCCCAACAGGATATTTTCAACGTCTCTCAACGGGTGCTCTCTCTGAATAATTAAAACATAAGATCCAACGGCCTACAGCAAAACCAGCTACTTTGTATAAGAAAAATTTCTACGTGGCTTTGAACATGACTGC
>NZ_PJPV01000279.1 GCF_002864045.1 Endozoicomonas acroporae | reverse complement strand
GTCAGGAGTATTTAGCCTTGGAGGATGGTCCCCCCTCGTCCGAAGACAGTTCAGACAGGATTTCACGTGTCCCGTCCTACTCGATTTCACAATGATTGGCCTTTCGTGTACGGGGCTATCACCCACTATGGCGACACTTTCCAGAGTCTTCCACTAAACCAAAAATTGCTTAAGGGCTACTCCCCGTTCGCTCGCCGCTACTGGGGGAATCTCAATTGATTTCTTTTCCTCCGGGTACTTAGATGTTTCAGTTCCCCGGGTTCGCCTTCCAAAGCCTATGTATTCAGCTAAGGAATACCAACTTATGTTGGTGGGTTTCCCCATTCGGAAATTCCTGGATCACAGCTTGTTTATCAGCTCCCCAAGACTTATCGCAGATTACCACGTCCTTCATCGCCTCTGACTGCCAAGGCATCCACCGTGTACGCTTAGTCACTTGACCATATAACCCGAAGCGATCTCTTTGAGATCTCAGTTGTCAGTTGTCGGTGACCAGTGGTCAGTCGATTCGTGCCAACTGTTGGTTATAGGCAATATAACTACCTTTAACGATCTTCAGTCATCAACTGGCCACTGTTAACTGACCACTGACAACTGAACGCCATACACATTAGCTATTACCTTTCGGTAAATAACTTGAGAGTGTCTCAGCAAGAATTTTCATTACAAGACGAAGGTCTTGTAAATCAATTCAGCTTAAATTTGGATTCCACATTGTTAAAGAACATTCTTTCGTTACGAAAGAAGAGCAAAATATGCTTAATGAATCAGTTTTCTGCTGTCTCTTACAAGACGAGAAATTGGTGGAGCTATGCGGGATCGAACCGCAGACCTCCTGCGTGCAAAGCAGGCGCTCTCCCAGCTGAGCTATAGCCCCCTATTCTTTCCGTTGAGCTAGGCTTTCATCTCTTGAAAGCTTGGTGGGTCTGGGCAGATTCGAACTGCCGACCTCACCCTTATCAGGGGTGCGCTCTAACCGACTGAGCTACAGACCCGGCACCTTAATCAAGATAACGG
>NZ_PJPV01000278.1 GCF_002864045.1 Endozoicomonas acroporae | reverse complement strand
CATCAGACGATGGTGGCTTGCTGCTGTTTTGACTGTTCTTACCAACCCTTTCTTCCAATTCTCTACAACGTTGTTCCAGGCAGGCAACTTTTATGCGCAGCTGTGTATTCTCTTTCAAGAGAATCTCAGTCGATAAAGGTGCAGGTGGCTTTTGAACCATGTTGGCTAAATATTAATAAAAAAACAGTGGTTAAGAGGATGGTATAAAAATCAGAAAATTCCAGATTTATGTTAGGGGTGCTGAATAGTTACACTCGTTTATTTGTAATGTCACTGTTATCAGTCGTAATAATGTCAAAACAGAAAGGACTGACAAGGGGTGTCAGTATTGGCGGGATAATGATATCTGTGAAATTATTGCCCCCGACTTGGCAAAACTAAAGCTCCAAATCGATAATTATTGTCCTGGCACATCAATCACAGAGACGATGGCCACAACACCAGGCAGCACCATGAACTCTTCCAATTCGGGTTCTGTCACCACGACAACGCCCCCAACAACTCGGCCCAAGGTGCAAAAAACGAACTTCTCCGGTCCGGATCCTGCTACATTTGCCGCACCAACACCGCCAGCGGCATCACCAAGCCCTGCCGTTATAGCTTGTATCGCCACCCTGGGTACGGTGATTATTGTGCTGGTCGGTGTGATCGCCTACCGCTATTACAGCCAAAGGTCATCGACTAATGCTGGTCGTAACCGCGCGGAACCCATGCCGCCCCCAGCCAGCGGCCGTCCCCGTGCTGAGGGACAGTTGCCTGCTCCTCCCCGGGATCATTACCAACCGTTGTCGTTCAGGCCGAGGAACACGAGACCGCTGCCTGCTCCTCCCCGGGATCATTACCAACCGTTGTCGTTCAGGCCGAGAAACACGAGACCGCTGCCTGCTCCCCCAGGCCATTACCAAACGTTAACATTCAGACAAGGGAACACGGCAACAGGGGACTACAATCCCCTGATGGGTAATGAAAAAGAACCCGCCCCCTCTGACATCCCTGTGTACTTAGAACTGATCGGGTATGAATCCACCGATAACCATGGTGAACCGGTGGCGGACGGGCAGCCCGGTATAGCAACAGGCAGCAACTCTGTGGCGAACACTGGAAAACCCACCCGACCAGGCAGCCCTGTGTACCATGTACTGACCAAACATGGGACTGACTCTGACGATAACCATGGTGAACCGTTGGCCGACGGCCAGGCCGGTATGGCAACAGGCAGCAACTCCGTGGCGAACACTGGAAAACGCACCCGACCAGGCAGCCCTGTGTACCATGTACTGACCGAACATGGGACTGACTCTGACGATAGCTATGGCAAACCGGCGGGTAGGCAACAGATAGCAGCAGCCCCATGGCGAACACTGGGAAAGAGATAAAAAGCCCCCTGCTCACAGCCATGCCATGAACCCAGCCTTTTCCAATGCTTTCTACATAAGTTTTCAGTGAGGGCAACGCGCGGTGAAAGCGATTATTCCAGCGCATAGTCTCCAGACATTCATGTGGGTCAATACCCAGGCGCTCCAGGATAGGCGGAACATCGTCAGTTATACGACCACAGTTGCCTTTGCGGATAATTCGGCCAGTCCAGTTGACCAGTTCAAAGTGGCTACTGAGGAGTTATCCTGAAATAATTTCCACATTTCTGGGTTTCAAAACTACGTTCGTCCTGAGCCTGTCGAAGGGCGTTAACTCCGAGGCATGATAGATTGTGCCAGGCACCCTTCGACTCCGCTCAGGATGAACGTAGTTTTGGGACCATGAAATGTGCAAATTATTTCAGGACAATTCCTGAGTATTCGTTGAGACAGCGCATGAACCAGCTAATACCCATTAACCCGGATATTTCATAAACTGCCACGAATCTCGACGACCACATGAATATGGGAGGTAGGGCGACGCAGAGTACCCATTCAGTCAGAGCGAGTTGAAGCAGAGGCCTGCTGGCAGGCAGGAAGAGCATGATATTATCAGCTACTGTCTGCGAATTTTACTCCTCCGCTCGGGTCGCTGATTGAGCTTGACCAGGTTATTTCGGCAATAGCTTGTGGTGGTTATCCAAAAGCAATGCAGCGTTCTTCAAATCGAAGAACACGCTGGTTCAGATCTTATACTGATGCGATTATCCGGCGGGATATCAAATAAGTTTTTCAGCTGCAAAAGCTGGACGAAATGGCGCAGCTGCTTAAATCATTGTCTTCTGTTTCTTCTGAGGCGCTGAATTATTGCCGGTAGGGTGCCTGTTTTGAATATAAGTTGTCTGTCGTGCAAAAAAAACAGTGAATGCAAAATCATTTCGCAGTATTAAAAAATCTTGATTGTTCAGCACCGCTCTACCGTCTCCAATCAAAGAGACGATGGCCACAGTACCAGGCATGACCTTTTCTGGCCCGGGTTCTGTCACATTTGCCGCACCAGCAGTGCTGGGCGGCTGTCCGGGAATTGCATTTTCATAGCAAAAAAAGCCCCATGTAATTCAAACTTTTCTTACCTCTGCCATAAAACTGGCTACCGTTATCAAAACCCTATTAATAACGCTTTTACCGATGTAGAAAAAAAATACTCCAACATCACTGACCTGTTTGCTTCTTTGTGT
>NZ_PJPV01000277.1 GCF_002864045.1 Endozoicomonas acroporae | reverse complement strand
GAATGGATTTTTTTTAGAGCCAATGGACCGGGACAATTGGTTATCGTTGAAATCATCAGTCAGGCGATATTGTTTGCTACATGAGCCCTTATCACGGCAGATCTTGCCCAGGTTCTCGGCATCCGCCACGTTAATCCAGCGGTCAGAGGCGGATGCTGATGCCGCACCCACCGCAGACAGGCCGACCAGAGCCCCCAGTGCCAAGGGTGTGTTTGGCAACTGGCTGGCCGGTAGCGTTGGGGCGGCGGATTTATCATACTGGTGTCGTAGGTTCTGTGAGGCTTTTCTGGCTTTGCCTTTCGTGTTTTCCAACGTCTCGTCCGGTGTCTTTTCCCTGTGTGTGCCAGGCTCAGGTATCGAACCGCCGCAAGCATTGAACGCATTCAGCTGATCGCTGGCAAACCGGCCCACAGCCGCCAGGTTGGCAAGATAGCTCAGCAGACTATTGATTTCTGGTGGCAGGCCGGAATAAGCTGCTATCGCCCGTCCTGCCAGTGCAGTGAACTGATGGAAATTATTGTTCTGGCCAACAACGCCCCAAAGATCAATGCCAGCAGCAGAGTCCGCAACATCCTGCACTGGCAGGTGGCGGTCACTATTCAGTGGATCATAGAGGGGGTGCAGTGACCGAATAAATGCACTAGCCCCCGATTGGATCACCTCCCACCCTCTCCATCGGCCCTCCGGTTCTGTGGTGGGGGTTGTTACAGGTTGCGGGTCGATGGCCATGCCTGCCGGGTTTACGCCTGATTGCCGTATCAAAATCATTACCTCATAATAAAATTGTTTACGGAGATATTAATCCATTGTCTTATAGGGCAAACACAAAGAAGCAAACAGGTCAGTGATGTTGGAGTATTT
>NZ_PJPV01000276.1 GCF_002864045.1 Endozoicomonas acroporae | reverse complement strand
GCTTAAGTTGAGGCGACAACTATGTTGACAAACACCGTTTTTGAACCACAAAGGCACAAAGACACAAAGGAAGACTTTCTTTTGTTTGCAGCGCGTAGCGCTGGCAAACCCCAAAAAAACTTTGTGTCTTTGTGCCTTTGTGGTGAAAAGGCTTTTAATTCACAACCCGCACCACGCCCTGCTTTAAAACAGGTTCATTGAAGTTAATGAGCAACCCAAGCCAACGTTTTTTCAATTTGAGATAGGTGAGTAACTGTGCCTTATGGATCGGTAGTACTTTTTCTACAGCCTTCAGTTCCACAATAACGAGGTCATTCACCAACAGGTCGAGCTTATAATCAGTTCCCAGGCTGTGCCCTTTGTAGATAACGGGAACTGCCTCCTGACTTTTTAGCTCCAGGCCTTTTTGCTCAAGCTCAAATATAAGCGCCCGCTCATACGTGTTTTCCAATAACCCGGAGCCAAGATGCCGGTGAACTTCAATGGCTGCGCCAATGATCACCGAAGATAGTTGATCAGATTCTTCCTTCATATCAATTCTCATATTTATTAGTTCGAAAGACCAAATATAGAAAAACCTTTGTGTCTTTGTGCCTTTGTGGTTCAAAAAAATGAAAAAAGCACTGTTCTGGCCGCTGTTGGCGGTGATGTTCTGGCTGCCTTTGCCTGAAGGCAGCAAGCCCGAGTGGGCGATGGGGATTTTGGTGATGCTGGTCTACGGGCTGGCGTTATTCTGGTTGCTGGGTTATGCCCTGAACCGGCTGCCGGTAACTCTTGCCTTTCAAAAGGCCCGCTGGTTTCACCTGGGATTTATTCTGGTCACCTGCTGGCTGTTTATACAACAGATGCCGTTACCCGTGGATTGGGTAAAGGTACTCTCCCCCCATGCCTGGGATATTCATTCTCAGGCTTATCTGGCACTGGGGTTGCCCCTGCCAGATTTGCTTCCCCTCTCTCTTGACCCTTTCGCTACCCAGGTTACGGCGTTACTGTCGCTGGCCTATTATCTGCTGTTTTGTCTGTGTCTGCTGCTGATCGACCGGCCCGAGAAGTTGAGAACCTTTGCCTGGGTGCTGGTGATTTCCGGTATTTTTCAGGCGGTGTTTGGTTCGTTAAGTACCCTCTCCGGTCTGGAAGTGCTGCTGTTTCAGGATAAGCCCTCTTACTTTGGTGTGGCTACCGGAACCTTTGTAAACCGCAACAGCTTTGCCGGTTGTATGGAGATGACCCTGGCGGCAGGGATGGGCCTGCTGATTGCCCAGCTTAATGAACGCCCCTCCCGTGACTGGCACGAGTGGCTGCACCGCACCCTGAAAACCCTGATGAGTAATAAGGTTATCCTCCGGACCGGACTGGCCATTATGGTGATCGGTATGGTGCTCTCCCGCTCCCGTATGGGCAATACCGCGTTTTTCTCCAGTTTGATGATTACCGGCTTTTTGTACGTTATCTGTCGTAAGCAGCTGAGCCGGGGTATGGTGGTGCTGTTTGTCAGTTTGCTGGTGATTGATACTGCCATTGTCAGCCAGTGGTTTGGCCTGGAGAAGGTGGTGGAACGCCTTGAACAAACTTCTATGGAACGGGAAACCCGGCCCAACGTAGCAGAAGTAACGCTGGATGCCATTGGTGATTATGGTCTGACCGGTTCCGGTGGCGGTTCGTTTTACACGACGTTACCTGCTTATCACGATGGTAGCTGGCGGGGCTTTTATGACCTGGCTCATAATGATTTTCTGCAATTCCCCCTGGAGTTTGGTATACCCGCCTACGGTGTTTGTCAACATAGTTGTCGCCTCAACTTAAGC
>NZ_PJPV01000275.1 GCF_002864045.1 Endozoicomonas acroporae | reverse complement strand
GGGTGCTCTCTCAGAATAATCAAAACGCTGATACTGGTTCGTTTGCTCTATGCACTGCCATAAAGCGCTCCCAGAATTGCTCCCATCGTTCCTTGGTTTGACTGAGAGCCCTGATTCCTAAAATAATGGCTGCGCTTTGATGTTTCCAGCGCATGCCTGAGCCGCATAAACGCTGCTTTACTAGTGTTTTACAGGCTGCTTCGGTTACACCTGAGCCTATCGGCCAGTTCTTACTCACTGACTGGTAGTAGCGCATGAGTGACTGATTATTCTTCATATAACTAATAGCTTTATAAAGCTTTTCTACATTAGCTGTCGTCTTTTTTGGTAAATCAACCGCTTCAAGTTCCCGCAGCAATCTGGAGGCTGCTCCCATTTTGTGTTTCAAACGATGAAGGCGGTCTTCCAGCCATGCCTCCCGCTGCTTTTCATTAACAGGGAAGAGCGCTTGTGCAACAGCTCCGATATATTCGGATACATGAAAGAAATCCAGCGTCTGGTAATCTGTGTGTTTCTTCAAAAAACACCAATTACTCTTGGCTCCATCTGCAATACCAATGTAATGGGCATTCGGGAAACGATCCTTTATACGCCGAATCTCGTGTTCGAGGTGCCCCAGGAAGCTGGATTTACCGTACTCTGGCGCTGCTGCAGTGTAAATGGTGTATTGTCTGTGGCCACTGGCATCGTACAGGCTGATTGTTCCGCACATGGCTTCACGCCAACCACCTTCGCAAAGCAGCATACAGGTGCCATCTAGACCGATTGCAATAGACGATACGGGCTCATCCAGTTTGGGAATATCATACTCATCATAGGTATGGTCTTCGACCAGAAAACCTACTGCATCAGACAGATGTTTTATATATGATAACGCCAGCTTTCGACCATGATTGGACTCAAGATCTTCTGCAACAGCAGGGGCGGGTATTTTACTGTACTTCCAGCTCACCATTTTGGCCAATTTAGGCGTTGCAGCACCTATAATATGGGCATTATGATCCAGAGGACTCCAGGTTACACCACCGCAATGCCCCTGATAGACAGCGCGTTCAAAGGTAAATACTCCATAGGGTGTTTCATAACGTTTGGCCACCTGATGTTTATAAGTCAGCTTCTGTCCACGGAGTACAACAGGATCATGATTCGGAACTTCAAAGCGTTGCAAAAGCTCACCTGTTGCCAGCCGTCCACCCTCATTGAGGGCATCCTGAAGGAGGTCTTCACTGGAGAGCATGTTATCTGAGTCAACAGGTACTTCAATTTGCAAAGTGAAGGATTTTTCGTTGCGGGTAAGAATTACAGCAGTCATGTTCAAAGCCACGTAGAAATTTTTCTTATAC
>NZ_PJPV01000274.1 GCF_002864045.1 Endozoicomonas acroporae | reverse complement strand
ACATAATTATAACTAGAATTTTTTTCATTTTATTTCACAGAGTGACAGAAGTTCAATTACTTGAGATTTGTGTTCTTTTCTATTACAGTTTTTATTGTTTTTATTTTTAGAACATGCAACACCCATTACTGCATTTTCGATAGTACAGAAAGGTTCCATCCTATTGGATAAGTCGTACATTACGTAATCCTCTACTCCAAGGATTTCACTCGTCTTTAAAGAAAGATCTGGCATGGCTGCTGACATTATTGTGTCAAAATCCCGATATATTAAACTGCCATTATTGCTTGAAGCATCTTGAATAATATCTGAATCATATAATAATACGCATCGTTGCAAGTCAATATACAAAGCTTTTGCTTCTGCTGTTAATGGCTGTGGATCTTGCGGCACATCAATATTTTGTATTTGTTCAAGTGTCAACATATCTATCTGCCTTGTAAACTCCTCAACCATGTTGCACCTTAGAAGCATGTTAAACCTTAGAAGGTCATTCAGGTCATAGCAATCCAGTATTTTCTGGCCATTAATAATTTCCAGCCATGGACTGATTTTAACCATACATTGCCATGTTTGAGTTAAATCAATCTCATCTAAATCACGAAAATGATGTTCCATCAATCTAATAAACTCTGTATGAAGCCATAGCTTTTTTCGCAGCCCTGTTTCTTCTTGTTTGATTATTCCACCCCTTAATTTTGAAGCAGTATCACCGTATTCAACAGCATCTTTGATTTCATTAAAATTAATAACCTTCAAATTATCATTCGCTGCCTCCAGTTTTTTGAAAAAATTATTGACTTCTTCTTTTTGCATATCATCCAACAGCTCTGGCTGGAAAACTTCATAAACAAGATGAATTATTGGCGTGTTAACTGGATAATACCTTTTTACTTCAGAGAGAATATTTTCCAGCTGCTTAATTTGGCAATCTCCTATCGGATTTTTACTCACCCCAATATCTTTTGAATTGGTTTTATCATTAAATATGACAAACTGCATTAATTGATTGGAGTTACCTGGAAGTTTAACTTCTCTGTATTTATCATCCCATTGTTCTTGTGTTAATGCATTATGATACACCTCTTCATGGCTTTGTTTTTGAGTAGACTTATAGCCTGTTCCATCTGCAGAGATTTCATTTTCTTGTTTAGCTGTTATAGAACGCTGACCAATAAAGCTATAAGCATTATTAATAATCCCAGTTAATGGTTTTAACCATGAACTCTGCTCCTGATCTTGTTTGACATCCCAGATGGAATGGCGTTTATCCACGCCAGGCATTGTATTTTTTTCGGAAGAAAAGTGTGTATATTTATTGGCATCTGCTGTGATTCTATTCATAACCTAAACTCTCATTATTCAATTAGATTAAGCCTGCTTGTAATAGCCAAACGCTGGAATGATGGTAACACAACACGATTACAGAAAAGAAATAAAAAGAAAAGAAATAAAGGACATCCAAAATTGTGACTAATCGGCCACACCGTCTATCTTTCTTCTGGAGCCTCTTAAGGGCATTAAGGAAATCTACCCAGTAACCAAAAAAAATGACATGACGACCGCCCGAAAAAACCTCATAGATCCAGCCAGTACGCCCTACTACCACTGCATGGCACGCTGCGTTCGCAGGGCCTTCCTATGCGGCAAAGATAATTTCTCAGGCAAAAAATATGAGCATCGCAGGCAGTGGGTGGTTGATCGGTTGAAAGAGCTTTCCGGTATTTTTGCCCTGGAAGTCTGTGCTTATGCGGTGATGTCGAATCATTATCATGTGGTGCTCCATATCAATAGTCAGCAAGCCAAAAAATGGGACACCAAAGCAGTCTTACAACGCTGGACGCAGCTCTTTTCAGGCCCGCACCTGGTTCAGCGTTTTCTTGTCGGCGATCAGCTGGGCAAAGCAGAGCTGCTGCGTGTCGAAGAATATGCCCAGAAGTACCGAGGTCGCTTAATGGATATCAGCTGGTTCATGCGCTGTCTCAACGAATATTTAGCCCGGCTGGCCAATAAAGAGGATGAGTGCAAAGGGCGCTTTTGGGAAGGTCGTTACAAAAGTCAGGCTTTGTTAGATGAGGCAGCATTGCTGACTTGCATGGCCTATGTCGACTTAAACCCCATCCGGGCAAAAATTGCCGCAACGCTGGAAACCTCAGAACATACTTCCATTAAAGAGCGCATTGAGTCATACGACAGCGCAAACGGAAAAAAACAAAAGGCACACTTGAAACCGTTAAAATCTCAGGGTCAACACCCGGAACAGGCGATTCCATACCCACTCAGTAGCTACTTTGAACTGGTTGACTGGTCTGGCCGAATTGTCCGAAAAGG
>NZ_PJPV01000273.1 GCF_002864045.1 Endozoicomonas acroporae | reverse complement strand
GTGAGCGCACAGAAAGCAAACTTTACACCACAGGGTATCACCAACCTGCTGTGGGCCATGGCAAAACTGGTGGACAACGGGCATGAGCAGACACCAGAGCTCAACAAGGCCGTGGCCGCACTGTTGCCCCACGTAAAGGTACATAAAGACAAATTTAATGCCCTGGGAATCGCCAGCCTGCTATGGGCCATGGCGAAACTGGTGGACAACAGGCAAAAGCGAACACCGGAGCTCAACGAGTCGGTGGCTGCGCTGTTGCCCCACGTGAGCGCACAGAAAGCAAACTTTACACCTCAGGGTATCGCCAACCTGCTGTGGGCTATGGCCAAACTGGTGGACAAGGGGCAAGAGCGAACACCCGGGCTCAAACAGACCGTGGCCGCGCTTTTATCCCACGTGAGCACACAGAAAGACCAATTTATTCCTCAGCATATCGCCAACCTGCTGTGGGCCATGGCGAAACTGGTGGACAACGGGCAAGAGCAGACACCAGAGCTCAACAAGGCCGTGGCCGCGCTGTTGCCCTTCGTGAACGCACAGAAAGACCAATTTAATGCCCAGGGAATCACCAACCTGCTATGGGCCATGGCGAAACTGGTTGATAAGGGTCTGAAGCGTACACCACAGCTCAAAGAGGCCTTGGCCACGCTGTTGCCCTTTGTGAATGCACAGAAAGGTAACTTTACACTACAGGAAATCGCCAACCTGCTATGGGCCACGGCGAAACTGGTTGATAAGGGGCTGGAGCGAACACCACAGTTCAAAGAGGCCGTAACCACGCTGTTGCCCTTCGTGAACGCACAGAAAGATAACTTTAAACCACAAGAAATCGCCAACCTGCTGTGGGCCATGGCGAAACTGGTGGATAGCGGGCAAGAGCGGACACCAGAGTTCAACGAGGCCGTGGCCGCGCTGTTGCGCCACGTAAACACACAGAAAGCTAACTTTAAACCTCAGGAAATCGCCAATCTGCTGTGGGCCACTGCGAAACTGGTGGATAGCGGGCAAGAGCGGACACCAGAGTTTAACGAGGCCGTGGCCGCGCTGTTGCGCCACGTGAACAAACAGAAAGCTAACTTTAAACCACAGGAAATCGCCAACCTGCTGTGGGCCACGGCGAAACTGGGTGAGTTCGTTGAGCTGAACGTGGTTACCTCTATGTTCGAATCACTTGTTTACCGAATCAGTGAAAACCCTCAGCTCTCGCAGCAAGACATATTGATGTCTCTCTGGGGAGTAATGGTTTGCTGTGCCAGATTGTCTCTGGACTCCAATAACAATAACTGGCTTGAAAAGCACATGGATGACCTGTTTACCCGTCTGGAAAATACATTCTTGGACAATGAAGAGGATCAACGCATCATTGCCATGGCCGCCAGTTGGCTTGGGAGAGCCTGCCCGTTCGTCCCCCATTACCAGACTATCATGTCAAAACGTCAATCCGACTTTCACGATCAACTCCAATCATGCTTTCCCTCTTTGCAGATTGAAGAAGAAAAGAGCCTGAACTCATTGCCTCCGGTTGACCTGCTCCTGCCAGATCACAACATGGTGATTGAAGTTCAGGGGCCCTCTCATTACGTGAGTGGTGATTTCAACACCAGGAATGGTTCGACTCTGCTGAAAATCGCGCTGTTGCAAAAAGCAGGATTTGAGGTCATTGAAATTCCGG
>NZ_PJPV01000272.1 GCF_002864045.1 Endozoicomonas acroporae | reverse complement strand
GAACTGGTCAACAACGATGACTGGATGGAAGAGTTCCTACAAGGGCTGTGATATGCATTAAGAAGGTCTTGAAACTGTTGGGACTGCATAACAGAATCTCCCATTTCATATCTGTGGTATTAGTCGAAGCAGTGGAAACTTCAACATTGTCAGACGAACCAGCAAAGAGCGAATGCGAGCAACATTGAGCAAGATCAAAGACTATCTCCTGAAACACAGGCATGACCCCGTGCCGGAGCAGTTGAAGTGGTTGCGACGTGTACTGCAAGGTCACATGAACTACTTTTCGGTGCCCGGCAATGGACTGAGAATCAATGCCTTCAGGACAGAGGTGCAAAAGCTTTGGTACAAAGCCTTGAAGCGGCGCAGCCAGAGAAGCAAACTGAGCTGGAAGAAGTTTGCTGCCTTCATCAATACTGTGTTGCCCAGAGTAAAAGTTCTTCATCCATGGCCGGAGCAACGGTTTGACGTTAAATACTCGAGGTAGGAGCCGCATGCGCTAGCAGTACAAGTACGGATCTGCGCAGGGGGTGGCGGGTGACCGCCATTCCTACTGTGACCCACAAAACCGAATTGTTATCTTCAATCTTCTGCTATCCTCATTACGGGCGCTATTCTCGGTCAGCCTCCCAGGTAATTGTCCCGAAATAAAATCGACATTTAATGTTCCCACTGGTACGGCCATGTAATTCCATTTTGGCAGAAACTCAGTTTAGATATTGCAGCAAAATGAACCTCTGCACAGAACAGCTGTCTGCTTTATTATATTTTCGTGAATTAATGAAATATAATTATGCATAGAATCTCTGCTGCTAACGCAAGATCAGGCAATTATTACCACCAACCGGATAACCAGGCCGCTTCTTCAAGGCCCGGGCGATATAGACATGACACAGTAAGACAGAGGGATAATCCCTACCGCACTATTCCGGGGCGGAATGAATTTCCCCCTGCTTCTGGCGCATACACTTCTCAAAATCTACAGTGTCGTTCAGTAACCCCTGAACAAGATTTTAATGCCCTTGTCAACCCAGAAATAATGGATGCTCTGTTGAGTAAATCTGCTCGTTTTGCTCATCGCTATGATGGGAGAAATCATGGTCAATTTGCCAGTACCATTAAAAAATACGCGTCAGCTTCTAAAAGACCGTTAAATCGAGCGGAACAAAGCCAGCTGATGCGTTTTCTGCAAAATTTTACAGTAACACGGAGCTGGAATTGGCGAAGCCTGGCGACAACACTTCATTCATTTACTTCAGCAGGTGCTTTTACCCCTCATCACCCCATGGATGAGGGTGTCAGGCATACTCAAGCTGCCTTATTGTCAACGCTACTTGATGCAATAATATTCAAGTGCCACCTACAACCTGGAGCCAGGGATATTGACACCCAGCAAATCACCAACCTGCTGTGGGCCATGGCGAAACTGGTGGACAACGGGCAGGAGCTGACATCAGGGCTCAAAAAGGCCGTGGCCGCACTGTTGCCCAATGTGAACGCACAGAAAGACCAATTTATTGCTCAGGGTATCGCCAACCTGCTGTGGGCCATAGCGAAACTGGTGGACAACGGGCAGGAGCTGACACCCGAGTTGAAAGAGGCTGTGGCCGTGCTGTTATCTCAAGTAAACGCACAGAAAGCTAACTTTAAATCACAGGAAATCACCAACCTGCTGTGGGCCATGGCGAAACTGGTGGACAATGGGCAGAAGCAAACACCTGAGTTCAAAGAAGCCGTGGCCGCGCTGTTGCCCCACGTAAACGCACAGCAAGCTAACTTTAAACCACAGGAAATCACCAACCTGCTGTGGGCCATGGCGAAACTGGTGGACAACGGGCAGGTGCAGACACCAGGGCTCAACGAGGCCGTGGCCGCGCTGTTGCC
>NZ_PJPV01000271.1 GCF_002864045.1 Endozoicomonas acroporae | reverse complement strand
GGAGGTAATGAGTTCAGACTCTTTTCTTCTTCAATCTGCAGAGATGGAATAGATGATTTGAGTTGATCGCGGAAGTCAGCCTGGGTTTTTGAAATGGTTTTCTGGTAATGGGGGACGACCGGAGAGGTTCTACCAAGCCAACTTGCGGCCATGATCATGACGGATTGATCACCTTCATTATCTGGCGAGGTATGTTCCAGGCGAGTCAACAGGTCACCCATGTGCTTTTCAAGCACGTTATTTTTATAGGTATTGGAGTATAGAGCCAACCTGGCACAGTATACCATGACTCCCCAGAGAGACATCGATATCCCTTCCTGAGAAAACTGAAGGTTCTCACTGATTCGACAGACGAGCGATTCGAACGTAGAGGTAGCCACGTTCAGCTCAACGAGTTCACCCAGTTTGGCCGTGGCCCACAGCAGGTTGGCAATACCCTGTTCATTAAATTGGTCTTTCTGTGCATTCACGTGGGGCAACAGTGCGGCCACAGCTTCTTTGAGCTCTGGTGTTTGCTCCAGCCCGTTGTCCACCAGCTTTGCCATGGCCCACAGCAGGTTGGTAATTGCCTGTGGTTTATAGTTAGCTTTCTGTGCGTTCACTTGGGGCAACAGCACGGCCACGGCCTCGTTGAGACCGGGTGTCCACTCCAGCCCGTTGTCCCCCAGTTTCGCCAGGGCCCACAGCAGGATGGCTATATCCTGGACATTAAATTGCACTTCCTGTGCTTTCAAGAGGGGCAACAGCGCGGCCACGGCCTCGTTGATATCTGGTGTCCGGTCCTGCCCGTTGTCCACCAGTTTTGCCAGGGCCCACAGCAGGTTGGCGATCCCCTGGGCATTAAATTGGTCTTTCTGTACGATCACGAGAGGCAACAGCGCGGCTACGGTCCCTTTGAGCCCTGGTGTTCGCTCCTGTCCGTTGTCCACCAGTTTCGCCATGGCCCACAGCAGGTTGGCGATCCCCTGTGGCTTAAAGTCAGGTTTCTGTGCGTTCACGTGGGACAACAGCGCGGCCAGGGCCTCGTTGAATTCTGGTGTCTGCTTCTGCCCGTTGTCCACCAGTTTCGCCATGGCCCACAGCAGGTTGGCGATGTCCTGGGCATTAAATTGGTCTTTCTGTGCGTTCACGCGGGGCAA
>NZ_PJPV01000270.1 GCF_002864045.1 Endozoicomonas acroporae | reverse complement strand
AATAAATTGGTCTTTCTGTGCGTTCACGAGAGGCAACAGGGCGGCCATGGCCCCGTTGAGCCCCGGTGTCTGCTTCTGCCCATTGTCCACCAGTTTCGCCATGGCCCACAGCAGGTTGGCGATATGCTGAGGAATAAATTGGTCTTTCTGTGCGTTCACAAGAGGCAACAGGGCGGCCACGGCCCCGTTGAGCCCCGGTGTCTGCTCCTGCCCATTGTCCACCAGTTTCGCCATGGCCCACAGCAGGTTGGCGATTCCCTGGGCATTAAATTGGTTTTTCTGTACGTTCACGTGGGGCAACAGGGCGGCCACGGCCTCTTTGAGTCCTGGTGTCCACTCCTGCTCGTTGTCCACCAGTTTCGCCATGGCCCACAGCAGGTTGGCGATATCCTGGACATTAAATTGGTCTTTATGTGCGTTCACCTGGGGGAACAGCGCGGCCACGGTCTCTTTGAGCCCTGGTGTCCGCTCCTGCCCGTTGTCCACCAGTTTCGCCATGGCCCACAGCAGGTTGGCGATATGCTGAGGAATAAATTGGTCTTTCTGTGTGTTCACGAGAGGCAACAGGGCGGCCACGGCCTCGTTGAGCCCTGGTGTCCGCTCCAGCCCGTTGTTCACCAGTTTCGTAATGGCCCACAGCAGGTTGGCAATGTCCCGGGCATTAAGTTGGTTTTTCTGTGCGTTCACGAGGGGCATCAGGGCGGCCACGGCCTCGTTGAGCCCTGGTGTCCGCTCCAGCCCGTTGTCCACCAGTTTCGTAATGGCCCACAGCAGGTTGGTAATGCCCTGGGCATTAAGTTGGTCTTTCTGTGCGTTCACGAGGGGCAACAGGGCGGCCACGGCCTCGTTGAGCCCTGGTGCCCGCTTCTGCCCGTTGTCCGACAGTTTCGCGATGGCCCACAGCAGGTTGACAATATTCTGGGTATTAAATTGATCTTTCTGTGCGTTCACATGGGGGAACAGCGCGGCCACGGCTTCTTTGAGCTCCGGTGTCCACTCCCCGTTGTCCACCAGTTTCGTCATGGCCCACAGCAGGTTGGCGATACCCTGGGCATTGAATTGGTCTTTCTGTATGCTCACGTGGGTCAACAGGGCACCCATGGCCTCTTTGAACTCTGGTGTCTGCTCCAGCCCGTTGTCCACCAGTTTCGCCATGGCCCACAGCAGGTTGGCAATGCCCTGGGCCTTAAATTGGTCTTTCATTGCGCTCACGTGGGGCAACAGCGCGACCACGGCCTCGTTAAACTCCGGTGTCTGCTTCTGCCCTTTGTCCACCAGTTTTGCCATGGCCCAAAGCAGGTTAGCGATACCCCGGGCATCAATATTCCTGGCTTGAGGTTTTTGGCTGCAGTTAAATATTATTGCATCCAGTAGGGTTGACAATAAGTGAGCTTGAGTAAGCTTAACACGCTCATCCATGGGGTAATGAGGGGTAAAAACACCCGCTGAAGTCAATGAATGAAGTGTTGTCGTCAGGCTTCGCCAATTCCAGCTCCGTGTTGGGATAAAGTTTTGCAGCATACGTATCAGCTGACTTTGTTCCGCCCGGTTTAACGGTTTTTTAGCAGCTGACGTGTATTCTTTAATT
>NZ_PJPV01000027.1 GCF_002864045.1 Endozoicomonas acroporae | reverse complement strand
TATCTGGGAAAACGACTTCCATCGTCTATCCTATGGCTTCAGGCCAGAACGCAGTGTTCACCATGCGATTCGTAAGTAGTTGGCCAAATGGAATCGTATATTTCTGGCTAAGTGGGCAGTTACTATGCAAGGCGCAACGTAGGGAGCATAGCCGTAGCTATGTGACCGGAGTTGCAACGCCGCAGAGTGACTGCCCACTTAGTCAGAAATATATGATTTCATTTGGTTAACTACTTACTGTTAAGCTTCAATTGGAGGATGGCACTCACACCAGCGGGCGCTGGGTGATAGAAGGCGATCTCTCCAGCTACTTTGCTACTGTGCATCATCGCCTACTGATGAAAGGCGTTCGCAAGCGGATCAGGGATCAACGCTTCCTGACCCTGCTTTGGCGTTTTATCAAGGCAGGCCATATCGATAAGATGCTTTTCTGTGCAACCAGCGAAGGGGTGCCACAAGGTGGAGTTGTCTCTCCATTGCTAGCGAATATCATGCTCCATGAGTTCGATCAGTATCTGGAGCAGCGATATCTTAGTCCCAAGGCGCGTAAGGATCGTTGGTACTGGAATCATACTATTAAGATCAATCGTCCTATTGCTCTGCAAGAAGATCGACAATGGCAACCATCGGTTTCTTATTGTCGATATGCGGATATCGACATCCATTCCCAAGGATAAGACCAGAAACTTCATTGCGAAACTGACCAAAGAGCTGTCGAGTAATTACAGCAAAAGTAAGATCGACATGGTGGAGTTCATCAACCGCAAACTGAAGGGTTGGTCACATTTCTACCAATTTACCGATAATACGGCAATGGTCTACAACAAAGTGGACAGGGCAGTATTCTGGAAGCTGGGTCACTGGCTGGCTCGTAAATACCGTTGCAGCATGAAGTCAATCATGCGGAAATGGTGTAAGCATCCCGAAGCAGGCAAAGCCAAAACATGGGTATTGTTTGGAAGAACAGACAATGGAAACTTGTGTGGCGCCAGTCTGTTTCGATTAGTCAGCAGTACCAAGAGACCCTTTCGCTTCCGATTACCGGAATGCAATCCCTACCTCAGGGATGATGACCGTAAAACCGTTACATCAAAATATGGAGATGTTGCAATGGCTGTCAGCCACTGTTGAGTGGAGAGCCGTATGCGCTGAAAGGTGCACGTACGGTTCGGGGAAGAGATGCGAGGAAATAGTTCGACTACGCCCCGTGTCTTATTCCATTGCGCTCCAGGGTGCATGGGCAGTTCTGGTATTTGTACCTGATATTGGACATCTACAGTCGTAAGGTTGTTGGATGGGAGATCCATAGCCAGGAATCTGGTGAACTGGCGAGTGAACTGATTAATCGCACAGTGATAGCGGAAAGGTGCATCAAGACACCGATCGTGCTGCACTCGGACAACGGGGCACCGATGACCTCCAGCACCTTTAAAGCCAAACTGGTGGATTTGGGAATTATACCTTCCCACAGTCGACCAAGGGTGAGTAATGACAACGCATTTGCAGAGTCGGTATTCAAAACGGTCAAATATTGCCCGCAGTGGCCTTCCCAAGGCTTCTTGACCATAGAAGATAGACGACAGTGGATGCTGAAATTTGAGCAATTTTATAACCATGAACACAGGCATAGTTCAATCCGCTTTGTCACGCCTGTACAACGCCAGGAGCAGAGGGATCAAAAGATCCTTAAGCATCGAGATCAGCTGTACAGCAAAGCTCGGGAGGCGAACCCTTCACGCTGGTCAGGACAAACCAGAAACTGGCAACCTGTAGGAGCGGTAGCCCTGAACCCGGAGAGAATTCCAGAGCCGGAGGTACGCGAGAAAAAGGCGGCCTAAAATTCAGTTTTTGGGACAACTATCTTGAAAAACACCGACCATCCGACTCCAATGAACCATAAGCAGTTAACCAATATCATACTGCTACTGGCTTATCAGTCAGTTTAAAAAGCAGGCAAGACGGAAGTAACAGAACCTGATTCATGCTCATTTTTTTTGGTCTTATCAGACACTCTTAGAAGAGCGCCAGCTTGCTGACCAGCGATTCTTGCCAGTTGCCTATCACCGCTGCTCATGAAAACTTTATAGTAAGCCTTATGATAAGCACGTTGGTAAGACTTCAAGGCAACCTGCCCTTTTTCGGACTGTGCCCAGGCTTGGTAAGTAGCCTTCCGTTTCGCAGACACACGGTAAGCCTTCCCTTTCTCGGACTGTTCCCAGGCTCGTTTGGCAGCCTTACCTCTCTCAGACTGTGCATAAGCCCTGCGGCAAGCCTTCCCTCTCTCAGACTGTGACCAAGCCTTCCGGACAGCTTTCCCTCTCTCAGACTGTGCGTAAGACTTCTGGCAAGCCCTCCCTTTTTCAGACTTTGCGTAAGCCTTCTGGCAAGCCTTACCTCTCTCAGACTGTAACCAAGCCTTCCGGACAGCTTTCCCTCTTGCGGATTCACGGTAAGCCTTTCTGTAAGATTTCTCTCTGTTCGACTCCGTCCGGGCTCGTTTGGAAGCCCTCCGTTTCTCAGGTTGCACGTAAGTGTTATCATGACCGCTGGTCAAAGATTTGCCAGCTCCTGAAACAGAGGCTTCAACATCCAACTCATTTCCTGCTGTTTCTTGCAACGTGGAGATAAGTGGAAGATGATCATTACTTAAACCGTATGAGTGAGAGCTCACTTCATCGACCATACTCCAAACCTGCTCAATTCTTATTTCTGATTGATTGGATAGAATTCTGTTATTTTGTTCGGCCTCCTGATAATTCGTGGATTTATGTGATATGTCTGGCAGCTTGATTTTTTCAGGTTCTTGCGAATAAATAACCTTGACGGGTATTTTTTTAAAACGGGAATCATTGAACGGGTTATGGAAGTTTTCACTATATGTAATCAAGGGGTTTATATAATTATTTGGTGTAGTTTGATCAACTCGCAGCCCGAATACCAAACCACTTTGCTGCGAACAGTCTTTAACAGTGAATCCACTGCCCGACATAACAGACTCATACGCTCTTCGGGACCCCGAATACAAAAAGTGTGAATTAAAATATGGAGTAGACATTGAATTATTGAGTTATTGAATTAATGACTAGGACTATGCTTTCTTATAAAAGTTCCTACCTGAAAGATACTACTCCATATTTATGTCAGCCGGGCATAGCTCATTTATTTTTTGCTTTATTTGAATCCATCATAAAAGCGGTAGCTTGCCTGCCTGCGATTCTTGCTTGCGCTTTATCACCGGTATGCCTGAAAACTTTATTGTAAGCACTGGTGTAAAGCGTCCGGTAAGCCTTACCCCTCTCTGAATTTCTCCATATCAGTTTGGACTCCTTCCCTTTCTCGGAGTTTGCCCAGGCCTGTCTGACAGCCTTCCCATGCACAGAGTCACGGTAATTCTTCTGGTTAGCCTTCCCTTTCTCAGACTCATCGTAAGCCTTCCGGACAGCCCTCCCTTTCTCGGACAGACGGTAAGCCTTCCGGGCAGCCTTCCCTCTCTCAGACTGACGGTAAGCTCTATAGTATGCCTTACCTACCTCGGACTGAGCCCAGGCTCGTTTGGCAGCCTTCCGTTTCTCGGTATGTTCGTATGCATTCCGGGAAGCTTTTCGTTTATCGCTCTGTTCATAATCCTCAAGGAAAGCCTTCCTTCTTTTGGACTTCTGGTAAGCCTTCTGGTAAGCCCTATAATAAGCTTTCCCTGCTTCAGACCGATCCCAGGTTCGTTTTTTCAAAGGCCTCTGTTTCCCGGTCTGCCCACAGGCCTTCCGGGAAGCCTTCCCCTTTTCGGATTCATGGTGAACCTTCTCTTTCCCGGACTGTGTGCAAGCCTTATCAGGAACTACGGCCAGAGATTCACCAGATCCTGAAGCAGAAGCTTCAGCATCAAACCCATTTTCAGCCGTTTCTCTCAACGTTGAGGTGAGTGGAGGAGGATCAGTATTTATAGAGTATGAGTGAGAATACGCTTCACCGGCCATACCCAAAACCTGATGAGTTCTTGAATCTGATTGACTGGCAAGAACTCTGTTATTTTTGTCGTCCTCCGGTTGTGCCTTGGGTTCAGGTGAGAAGTCTGACGGCTGGTATTGTTCAAATTCTTGAGAATAAATCACCCTGACCGGCATTGTTTTAAAACGGGAGTCATTGAACGGGTTATGGAAGTTTACACTATATGGAATTAAGGGGTTTACATAATTATTTGGTGCAGTTTGATTAACTCGCAGCCCGAATACTAACCCACTTTGCTGCGACCGGTCGTGAAAAGCCAATCCACTGGCCGTCACAACAGATTCATACGCTTGCTGAAATACTGAATACAAGGAGTGTGAGTTAAAATATGGAGAAGCCATTGATTTGTTGAATTATTAGATTATTGAATTAATGATTAGGACTGTGCTTTCCTGGAAAAGTTCCTATCTGACAGACCAAACTTAATATTTAACTTAAAGGTTTATTCAACCGCATTATTTTTTGTTTTATTCGAATCCCTTATCAATCCGGCAGCTTGCCTGCCAGCAAATCTTGCCTGTTCTAAATCATGGGTATCCCTGAAAGCTCTATAGTAAGCCCTATAGTAGGCATTCTGGTAAGCCCTCCGCACAGCCTTACCCTTTTCGGAGTTACGGTAAAACTTCTGGTAGGCCTTTCGGGCAGCCTTCCGTTTCTCATCCTGTTCATGAGCATTATCAATAATGATGGTTAAAGATTCGTCAGATTTTGCAGCAGAAGCTGTAAGATCCAACTCATTACCAGCAGGCAATGGATCAGAACTTTCACCAGCCATACTACAAACCCGATCAATTCTTAATTCCGGTGGATTGGTAAGAATTCTGGTATTTCGATCAACCCCCTGGTGTGTCCCGGGTCTATATGATAAGTCTAACGGTGCACTTTGTTCATATTCTTGAGAATAAATAACCCTGACTGGCATTTTTTTAAAACGGGAGTCATTTAATGGGTTATGAAAGCTTTCATGATCTGGAATGAAGGAATTCACATAATTACTTGGTGCAGTTCGACCAACTTGCAGCCCGAATACCGATCCATGTTTCTGTACCCTTGCTGTAAAAGCCGATCTCCTGTTCGACATAACAGACTCATATGCTTTCTGAAATTCCGAATACAAGGGGTAAAAGTTAGAATACGGGTCAGACATTGAATTATTTAATTACAGAACCATAGATTTTGACAACTCCTTCTTATAAAAGTTCCGGCCTGACACATAACATTTAATATTTATATTGCTGAGCGATTTGTCGAGTGTTTGTTATGGTTCAATCTGTCTATAGCTGATTCTTTGCAACTGCTTACTGTCCAGTTGAGGATTAGTGATTTCACAAGAATTTTGCACATCAACAACTAATGAGCTTTCTGCGTTTGATTGCCCTAAATAGACTGGATTGAAAAACGCTCTTTATCAGGAATATATGTGGTGGCATGATCATTTTTCTGCGTTTTTGTTCTAACCGGTAAGGTAGAGTGGCTGATCTTTTTCAGTATCGTTATCGACAGTAGCTATCGATCTTTTTTCAAACCGGGGGGGCCAAATATATTTTGAAAAGACGCCATTGGCTGATAAAGGCGGCTTTCAGGCGTATCATCAGCATGCATAGTACATAGAACAGTAGCTACTGCTGAAACTTGACGGGAGAAAGCCTGACAGGATAGCGATATAAACTGCTTAAAAGTCGGTAACTCACGGATAAACAATAGTTCATTTGTCGTGCAATGTTTTCCTGGCTGACGATCAAGAACCTGTTTGCTCTCTAAGCGGCTCATTATTGCAGGGTGGTAGCTTCATATGCACTATAGTTTAGTCTTATTGACTCTTCAGAACTACCAGTCTTGAGAATATTCTTGTCTGATATAGAAAGGGAATTAATATCTGGAACTTCGTCCTCATTTTTGATACTTGCTAAACTATCGTACATCTGATGCGACTGCCCTGCTCATTATTGTTTGCTTTATTGGCTTCTCTTATAAAGGCGGTAGCTTGCCTGCCAGCGATTCTTGCCTGTTCAATTTCACCGGTAACCCTTAAAACCTTATGGTAAGCTTTACGGTAAGCCTTCAGGCAAGCACGTCCTTGCGAAGACTCACGGTAAGCCTTTTGATAAGCCCTCCCCTTCTGGGTCTGACGGTAATACTTCTGGTAAACCTTCTGATAAGCCCTCTGGGCAGCTTTCACTCTCTCGCGCTGACGGTAAGCCTTTCGGTAAGCCTTCCGCTTCTCGGTCTGTTCGTAGGCTTTGAGGTAAGCCTTCCGTCTTTCCGACTGCTCATAAGCCTTCCGGTCAGCTTTCCACTCCCCGGACTCACAGTGATCCTCATGGGAGCTGGTCAGAGATTCATCAGAGCCGGAAGCCGGAGCTTTATCATCCAACTCATTTTCTGCAGGCGATGTATCTCGTTGCAGCTGTTCACTATCCAGTTGAGGATTAGCAACTAATGTGTTTTGTGAGGTTGATTGCTCTAATCCTAAAATAGACTGGATCGAAAAACGTTCATTATCAGGAATATATTTGGGAGCATGATCATTATTCCGGGGTTGTATTCTGACAGGTAAGTAAAGCGGATGGTCTTCTTGAAGATGGCTACTAACCATTAGTATCGGCCTTTTTTCAAGCCGGGGATCACCTGATGGATCATTAAAAAGTACCTTTGGCTGCTGGAGGCAGTGTTTAACAGTTTCATCAGCACGCATAGCGCATCGCAAATTTGCTACGTCCACAACATCACGGAAGAATGCCTGACAGGATGCGGCAGATTCCGAATAAGCACTATCTCCAAAATAAGAAAAGTGATCCGCAGCTATATTAAAATTACAATCAGCAAAGTAGACAGGCATATTCATAGAATTATTGAATTATTGAGTTTTATCCTATGACCTCTATTTCATATAAAAGTTCAAACGTAAGCGCATTCAAAACCCACGCCCTACCACTTTAATCTCCACTGCGAAATCATAAGCCTTCTGCCTTTGTACAAGTCATTCCTGTCTCCCGGGCTGAAGCCGCAAGCACCGCTCTTCATCAAAGCCGCTGAGTTGTCCGGGCATCCTATTCCCAAGTCAGCAGTGACAACCTGCATGCTGGCCTACATGTTTGAAGGGTTCAGTGGCTAACTGCAAACGGATGGTTACAAAAGCTACGATGCAGTCTGCCGTCAGGAAGGCATAACGCAGCTTTAGGTGTTTTGACCATGTGAGACGTAAATTCACCGCTGCCAAAAAAGGCGAGGCCGAACCAGGCAAGAAGGTAAAGGGCAATAAAGTCAGCAAGGCAGATGTAGCCCTGAGCAAAATCCGCAAGCTGTATGCCATTGAAGAAGAGATCAAAGGACTCACCGCACCAGAGAAAAAAGTCCGCCGACAGGAAGACAGTAAGCCACTGCTTGATGACCTGCACCAGTGGCTACAGAAAAACGTCACCCGGCTGATACCGGACAGTCTTACCCATAAGGCCATGAGCCATGCCCTGAACCAGTGGTCAAAACTGGTGGTTTACTGTGAAGACGGACACCTCAACATTAGCAATGCGGCGGCTGAGAACGCTATCCGCCCCTTCACTGTGGGTAGGCGTAACCGGCTCTTTGCTGATACCCCGAAAGGTACCACAGCGAGTGCAACCTACTACAAGCCTTTAAGCAAGAAACCCGTGAACGCTTTGACAAGATAGAAGACACTCTTGCCATCATTGTGAACCACCTGCAGAAGTAACAGCCACATAACAACCGCTTCCACAGGACTCCGCCTGTGGTGAATGCTCCCGACATGGAGTCCTCTACCATCGTCGTTAACTGAGAGTACTGTCCTTTAAGGAATTGCCCCGTAATAAGTGCCGCATTTAACTGTTCCTACGCTCCAAATGCTGCCAGATCAACTTCCTCCAGGAACGGGCTTTTCAGTGCTTCTGCCACCGTCATCCGTTGACTTGGGTTATGATGCAAAAGAGCTTGCGCCAGTCGGATCGCTTTCGGGTTAACGCCCATACGTACCATTTCGGCAATGGCCTTATCCCGTCCATCAAGTTTGTATTTGATTGTCTCCACAGCGTCTGACAGGTCTGATCGATAGAAGTAACGCTTTCCGGTAAACATCTCTGTCAGCAGTACACCCAAAGACCAGGCATCTTCAGCCTTTAAGTTGACATTTTGAAAAATCAGATCGTCGGGTGACCTGTAGCCAGGGGGGCAAAGAGCGATATGCAGCACAAAGTCTGCCGGGTTGTAATCCTTGATGGTTAAATCTTTGTACCGAATATAAGCATACACTCGCTGGAGCTTTTTCTTGCAAGCCAGAGCCAGTTCTTTCAAGTTTCGTCCCTGCCAACTGCCTTGTTTCTCTGGAGTGGGCTCTTTGATACGGTGGGGATGATCTATCATGGATTTTGTTATTTTCATGGCGCTATTCCCTTAGAGTGAGATTTCCCTATTACCTGAAAATTCCTTACAAGTAGTTAAACCATTTTTTTTCATATAGATGCCTGACAGGCTGGTCAGCCAGGGTAACAGCTTGATTTTCGTGGAAAAGAAGAAATGCAAAGAGTCCGACAATAACCGAAGCCTGAATAAAGCTCCGGTTTTCTACAGGGCTCTGGACCCTGATATTACGCCGTTGCATCACCGGGGGATTGACTGGTATTGAGCTTATTTGATCGAGCTTTTGAAACTAAAGGCGTAGGCACCGTTACTGTCTGGCTGTCCCAGAAAAGCCAGCCCTTGTTTCATCGGAGCAGGTAGCGACGCATCGGGCGTCATTTTTCCGGTAAAGGTATAACGGCCACTGGTGCTCAGCTGAAAATCGCCATAGCTGTTCATGATGGATGATGTCTGTGTCACCCTGGCGATCAGGTTTCGGTTCTGACAGCTTAATTGTGCAGTTGAATTCCCCAGATCAAACTGGCCGAAGGGTGAGGTTAATCCACTGTTTGTGAGTGCTGCATTACCATTAATATTCACACACCCTTTGTCGTTTAAAATAAGATCATCCAGTTCCAGCAGGACATTACCTTGTACTTCACCGGGAATATTGCCGACTGTCGTGTCTTGTAAAGATGCGAGTAGCCACGGCGCGGTGGTATCCAGTTCGACATTATTCAGTGTCAGCGTCTTTCGGTTAATCACCACCATTCCCTGGCCTTCCACAGGGGATGCTGCATTGCCCAGCTCCACCGAAACCTGAACCTCACCTTTCAGGAGCGAGGCGGGTTCAATCTGCCAGCGGATGGCTGATAGCGCCAGCGGCTTTCGTGACACCGTCAGCGTGACGCTTTCTGCGGCTCCAGACCATAGAGTGCCGGTAATTCCAGACATGTTGACGGGTAGTTGCCTGGTTGACAGGTATTGCCAAACGGTTGCTGCCGACATATTGGCTATCAGAAAGCCGCTGTAACTGACCAGACCAAGCGTCGAAAGCAGTATAATCCTACCTGTTTTTCCCTGTTTCATATTCTCCTTAACCACGCTCAATCTGCAGGCGACGCACTTCAACAAAACCACTGGTATCCGTGGCTTCCAGTTGTATGTTGGCCACCTTGATCCGATGCTGTTGTTCCAATGTTGTCAGCCAGCCTATCAGTTTATCGAAGCGGGCATTGGCCAGATCAATATCCAGCGTTTCGTCCTGGCCGTTGGCTCGCTGAACCCGCTGGATTACCAGCTGATATCTGCCCGCCAGCTGGTGGATGGTCTGGTCCATGGGCGTATTGCTGACAGGTCGGGCAGTGGCACCTGAAGCTCTCAAACTGAGGATCTGCTCCGCCTGTTGTTGTATCTGCGTCAGCTGTGCGCGGCTGGCAGCCACTTTCTTCTCTGCCAGTGCCTGTTGTTCAGCAAGCGGTGTAATCAGGCCCTGCCAGATCAGCCAGATAAACAATGTGACCAGTGCCGTGGCAGTGAGCCACTGCTCTCGCCGGGAAAGCTGCCGCCAGCGGCCAATCATGCTTTGCCAGAAAGGGCTGGCGCTGTTTATGGTATTGGTAAGGAAGCTCATCAGGACACACCTCCTGAAATAACCAGCATGCCAGTCACTGTATCTCCGGTACGTTCAAGGGCTTCTATGGCAATGGTCAGTCCTTCGCCCCGGTTAAGATCTTGTTCAAACTGTTCCCGGAAACGGGTGAACACCTCAAAGTCACTGGCTTGTGCCTGAATACGCAGACTTTGTCGTGCACCTTCTCTGTTGTTAACAGTGAAGGCCATGGAACTGGCTTGCAGCTCGGGGAATGCATTCAGCACCGGGGTAATTTGGGCCAGCATGGCCAGCATACTCTGTGAGGTTTCTTCCGGTTGCTGTAACGCTGCCAACTTTTGCCGCATCTGGGATTGCAGCCTGACAACCCGTTCACCCGGAAACAGCTGTCGGTAAATATTGTTGGCCTGCTGTTGATAAGATGCCGCAGTCTGTTCCAGTTGATGGGTTTCCAGCACCGAGTGAGCGGTTACCAGTATCAGCAGCAGGCAGGCCATCAGGGCGGTGGACCACCAGGGCAGTAGTCGTTGGCGCCAGGGTGAGGCAGGCTGCCATTGTCCCTGTAGCAGGTTGAGTTGTGTATTACCGGCCTGGGGGGCCAGCAGTGTTAATGGCACTAGGGCATGTTGCTCTGTTTCCAAAAACGTCAGTTCAGGATGCTCCTTTTTCAGGCCATCCATAAACAGCGTTAACCACTGTGACTCACAGACGGCTGTCTGCCACTGGCCATATCGGGCAATGATCAAATCATCAATTTGCAATAAACGGCACTGGTTTTCTTCAATGGGCAGCATCAGGGCATCGGGTACCCAGCGTTTGGTTATCACTCCGGCATCGGTCAGCCAGCCTTGCCACTGTGTCATATCAGCCTGTTTGATGACGGCCAGATGAGCCTGACTGTCCCCATGTTGGAGAACGGCAACGTGCAGGTCTTCAACATCATCACCCAGCTCTTCTTCCAGACGCCAGGGAAGGGACTGGCGAACAGCGGGGGTCAGTCGTCCCTGAATAGTCAGAGTATGCAGTGTCACCCGGGCTGATGGCACCAGAATGGTAACGGCCATCGTAGCAATTGGCTGACCGGACAATGTCCCGCTGCTGACGGTTGTGCCAGCATATTGCGCAATAAAATCCGACACCGTTGGCCAGAAACCATGGGCAATGCGGTATTGTTCAGAGTTGTCCTGAAGCGTTTCAGTGGCGATATCCGCCGGGCAAAGCTGCCAATAAACCGGTTGGTCGTGATGCTCCGGTAACCTCAATAGCAGGTGAGGATTCATTAAACTCCTCCAAATTTACGGCGAAGGACCGTTAATTGGTTGTCTTTGGAGCGAGCCAGAAGACTGTTCAGTCTGACTTCGCTTGCGCCGTAATTGGCTGTTGCATGCATTTCAAAATAGTAGCTGACGATGGTCAGACGCTTGTCTGCGCCAGTACTGCTGAAGTTGGCCAGCAGTGGCTGGCTGGTGAAATCAGCCACCGCATCCCATCCTTCCCGTGGCCGGGTTTCCAGAATATTGCGTGCCTGATCAACGGGCAGCTGATCAATATAGAGCGCGGCCAGTATTTCCGGTTGGTCAACAGGAATGGTATTCACATTGATGGTCAGCTCGGTACTGGGCAGGGCACAGAGGTAAGGCATAACTTTTTGGGCGACTGACGTTGATACTCCGGCCACGGCACGCCATTCACTGATATCGCGCATCAGGGTTTTGCTGCTTAAATAAGGGAGTGGCCGGGCGAGGTAATCCAGGTCACTTTCACCTTCGGGAAGATCTTCACTGCTGACCCAGTTTCGGGTTGCTTGGGTAATCCTGTCTGACTCCCACTGTGGTATTTCCAGGTATTGCAGCAGGGCAGAAAATACCTGACTTTCAGGTGACTTCTGTAATGTGTCGTTCGCTTCTGTAAGGGGCTTTGCCAGGGCATTGATATTAAAACAGGACTGTGAGTCTTTCAGTTGACCGGCAATCTGGCCACCTTCAACCGGTAATACCACATTGGTGGTGGCCCAGTACTGACCGAGATGGGTGACGTCCGGATCATCTTCAAAGTTCTGTTTCAGCGTCTTGATCGCCAGGCTTTCCCCGGAAAAGGCATACCAGCGCGCCTGCTCCCGTTGCTGCATGGATTGGGTTCTGGTCAACTGGGTGCGGAAGGAGAGTGTTAACTCATTGGCCAGTAAAACCAGCAGGGTCAGCATCAGCAATACGCTCAGCAGGGCAATGCCCTGCTGGCGATTAGGGTAAGGGGCTTTGCTACCTTTGTGCCTGGAAAAGCAATTACCACGGAGGCACAGAGACACGGAGAAAAGAAAGCCTTTCTCTGTGTCTCTGTGCCTCTGTGGTGAATCATTATTTAGACCCGTCATGATGCAGGCTGCCAGGATGCTGGCAGTATATAGCGTCGCTCTATACGTCCAAAGTCGCTCATATCAAACTCAATTTTCAGTCCTTCCGGTAAAGAGCCTTCAGCCAATAATAAAGAGTCACGCCACTGACCATTGATGTAAAAACTGAATTTCAATGAGTTGATATCGGTTAATAAGGTCTGGGTAACCGGCTCGACATTGATGGATGCAGGATCGAGAACATGATGATACTGGCGCTCCAGACGGTTATCACGGAGCCGGTAAAAGACCCGTTGCAGTTCCGGCCTGGGTAACCGGTAGTCCGGGTTGTGCCAGCCATGGCGCACCAGTGCCAGTGCTTCATCGTCACTGTCCAGCATCTGCGAGTCGCTGAACAGGCTTTGCGCCGTGACCCGGTTATCTACCCGGGTTCCCCGGTCGGCAATTTGTTGCAGGTCCTGGTCAATCAGCAACAACGTGTATTGCAGTTGTCGCAGCCGCTCATTTTTAGTCAGCACAACATCATGGGCGGTCATCACGCCCTGAAAAATCTGCCAGGCACTGAGGCTGATAATGCTGAAAATAGCGATGGCCACCAGCATTTCCAACAGGGTAAAGCCTTTCTCCTGATATGGGCGTTTATCTGGCAGCCTTTTTCCCAGAGATAAAGAGCGTTTTTTTTTGAACAACAAAGTGTCAATAAATGCTCCTTGCGTTATCGAAACTTCCACCATCCATGGTGGTCGTACGAAAGGACAAAACTCAGGAATAAAAATCTTTGCTTTGTGTCTTTGTGTCTTTGTGGTGAAGTCTTTAACTCGTTTCATCATCCCTGTTTAACCATATAGCTTCTCAGTGTCGCCAGTACCGGACTTTGTTCGCCCTGTTCACCGCGTACTTCAACATCAATCGCCCGGAAATCGTTATCAGCGGTTTTGATACTGCGAAAACGGACAAACCATTGCTGTCCAGCCAGTTCATGCTCTGCCCGTTGCCAGCTGAGTGTTGGCCACTTCTGTGTCAGATGAATGTCTGTCATCTGATTATCCGCCACCAGTCTTGCCAGGGTGCGTTGTTCCAGTATCGGCGTGTTGCGCACACTTTCGCCGCTCATGAACAGTACCGACATCCCGACAATGGCCAGCAGTGCAAGGGCCAGCAGTACTTCCAGTAAAGTAAAACCCTGTGCCGCAGAGACTCTGGAAGGCGTCATTGTTTGACTCCTTCCATCAGGGCGATTTCGCCATGTTCTTCTATGTTGATGGACAGGGCGTGCCTGGGGTCATCCGCCGAAAAGAGCCTTAACTCTGCCGGTGAAATCTCTCCGGAGGCCCAGAAGAACAGATCTGGTTCAGCCTTAAGTTCGGAGTCTGATAAAGACGCTTTATCGTCAGTATCAAAGGTAAAACCTTTATCCTGTTCCAGAGTGTCTCGCCAAACCGACTCCCCGGGCAAAATGGCCAACCGCAGGGCCTTATTCAATGCGACCGGCGAGAGGGTCCGGTCCTGGCTGACTGGCTGCCATTTCCCCTGCTTATAAACCAGAAATTGATAGCCTTCGGTCGTCTGTTGCAGCCCCATATCCATACCATGGAGCAGTGCTTTTTCCTGCGAGGTGTGAGCCAGCATGATCAGACGTCGGGCCTCTTTCTGCATAAGTGCACCACTGTCGTCAGGCATCAGTGATGGAAGAATGGTGGATATGGCTAACCCCAGGAGTACCATCACCAGCATGATTTCCAGCAGTGTGAAACCGAGCTGGTTGACTCGCTGTCCTGTTTCGGAGTGTGTAACGTCGTTAGCCATTGAGCGTGGTTAGCTATCCAGGTTCCAGTTACCGGTATCGTCATCGGTGCCTGACTGACCATCAGGGCCAGCGGAGAAAATATCCACAGGACCGTGTTCCCCCGGGCTCAGCATCAGATAATCGTTACCCCATGGATCTTTTGGCAGACGACGAATGTAGCCATTGTCACGGTACGATCTGGGCTCCGGGCTGCCAGACGGTTTGCTGACCAGCGCTGCCAGTCCCTGCTGGGTGGAGGGGTAGTTGTTATTTTCCAGCTTGTACATATCCAGTGCATTTTCCAGGGCAACGATATCACTCACCGCTTTTTGCAGATCGGCCTTATCTTTATTGCCGATAATGTTGGGGGCAACCATACTGGCCAGTACGCCAAGAATGACAATCACCACCATGATTTCCAGCAGGGTAAAACCTGACTGCTTCTGTCTTTTATTAAGAGGGTTCATTGGGTTTTCCTAATGGTCTGATACTGGTTTTTACCACAAAGTTTACTCTGAAGTCTGGCAACAGAATGTAAGTACGATATGCATTCCCAAGGGGAGAGGGTGTTACAAAAGTTATAAAAGCCTTGAACCACAAAGGCACGAAGGCACAAAGAAAGCTTTTTTGTTTGCCGAGCGTAACTCAGGCAAGCCCACAAAAAACTTTGTGACTTTGTGCCTTTGTGGTTCCCTTCTTTTTTAAGGCTTTCTCCAACAGACTCAGGACTGTAGGGCCATGGTATACAACAAACATCAACCGCCCACCAGTGAGTTCAGGTCCAGCATTGGCGTCAAAATGGCCATAACAATAAAAAGTACGACACCTGCCATGGAAACAATCAACAATGGGCCAAAAATGCCCAGTGCGATATTTACCTGGGATTCAAATTGCTGATCCTGATTATCTGCCGCCCTGGCCAACATGCCGGTCAGTTCACCGGACTTTTCACCGCTGGCAATGATGTAAAGCATCATGGGGGAGAACAGTTCGGTCTGCTCCAGTGACTGCCAGAGCGAAGACCCCTCCCTGACCCGCTCAGCGGCGTTGAGCAGTGACGTCTGCATGTGTTGATTCACCAGCACCTTTGCCGCAATCCCCATTCCTTCCAGTAATGGCACGGTACTGCTGGTCAGTATGCTCAGGGTTCTGGCAAAACGGGCGCCATCGACCCCGCTGAGAACACTGCCAATCAGTGGCAATTTTAGTAGCCAGCGGTCGTGTACCAGTCGGCAGGTTCGGCTTCGCTGCAGGATCTGTTGACGTATTACCAGGGTGACAAGCAACGCCATGGCGATGCCCGCTCCATAGGCACGAATAAAGTCACTGATGCTGATCAGAGTGAGCGTCATGGCGGGCAGCTGTTGCCCCATATGGGCAAACTGTTCAACCACCGTGGGAACCACGGTCACCAGCAGCGCCGCCACAACACCAATGGCAACCAGTGTCAGGATGGCCGGGTAGATCATGGCCTGAATCAGTTGTCCTTTGATTTTCTGGCGGTGCTCGGTGAAGTCGGCCAGCCTTTCCAGCACGCCCTCCAGGTGCCCTGATTTTTCCCCTGCCGCCACCATGGAACGGTAAAGCCGGTCAAAGGTTTTCGGGTAGCAGGCCAGGCTGTCCGCCAGCGATTGCCCTTCAAGAATTTTTGAACGAACCGTGGTGATGATGGATTTCAGGTGCGGTTTGCGCAGCTGTCTTACCAGTGCCTGCAGACACTCTTCCAGGGGGATGCCCGCAGCAACCAGCGTCGCCAATTGCCGTGTCAGCAGTGCGACTTCCGCATCGGTTGCCTGTCTTTGCAACAAGGAGCGAAACAGGCTGCCCGATGATGAACGTTTATTTTGGGTCGTATCCGACGTTTCCTGGCCAGTGGCTGCACTGACGACGATGGCATTGAGTCCGGAAACCCGCAGTTTTTGCCGCACCTGACGAGGTGAGTCGGCTTCTATGACGCCTTTACTTTTTTTCCCTTTGGCATCCAGGGCTTCGTAAGCAAATACGCTCATAGGCTGTTATTCCCTGGTGACACGCATCACCTCTTCCAGAGTGGTGATGCCGCTGAGAATTTTTCTGAAACCATCCGTTTGCATACTATTTGACGAATGACGTATTTCCTGTTCAATGACTTGTTCACCGGCACCATCATGAATCAGCTGGCGCACCCGGTCATTGACCAGAAACAGTTCATGGATGCTGGTTCGGCCACGGTAACCGGTGTTATGACACGCATCACAACCGGTGGATTGCCACAGCAAATGGTTTGCTGAAAGTCCCATCAGGCTGGTTTCAAGGTCGGTGGCAGGGCGCTGTTGTCTACAGTCCGGGCAGAGTGTTCTGACCAGGCGCTGGGCCAGTACTCCCAGCAGGCTTGAGGCCAGCAGGAAGGGCTCAACCCCCATATCCCTGAGGCGGGTGACGGCACCGACGGCGGTATTGGTGTGCAGTGTGCTGAGTACCAGGTGTCCGGTTAACGACGCCTGTACGGCAATTTCGGCGGTTTCCAGGTCACGGATCTCACCGATCATGACCACGTCCGGGTCCTGTCGCAGAATTGCCCGCAGCCCCCGGGCAAAGGTCATATCCACCTTTGGATTAACCTGGGTCTGGCCAATCCCCTCCAGTTCGTACTCCACGGGGTCTTCAACCGTGAGAATGTTGCGCTCACTGTTGTTAATAACACTCAGCCCCGCATAGAGCGTGGTACTCTTGCCGGAACCGGTAGGGCCGGTAACCAGAAGGATGCCATGGGGTTTATGCAACTGCTCCCGAAACTGTTGGCAAAGTGTGCCTTCCATACCAAGACTGGCCAGGTCCAGCCGGACACTGTTGCGATCCAGCAGACGCATAACGATCCGTTCACCGTGGCGAGAAGGCAGGGTTGAGACACGAACATCGACGGCACGGCCACCAAGACGAAGGGATATACGACCATCCTGGGGAATACGCTTCTCCGCGATGTCCAGTCTGGCCATGACTTTTACCCGGGACACCAGCACGGCTGCCAGCTTGCGCTGGGGACGGAGGATCTCCCGTAAAACACCATCAACACGAAAACGAACGGTCAGGTTTCGCTCAAAGGTTTCAATATGGATGTCAGAGGCACCTTCCTTGATGGCCTCGCTGAGCATGGCATTGATCAGGCGGATAATCGGTGCACCGTCGTCGGCTTCGAGCAGGTCTTCATCTTCTGGCAGTTCTTCTGCCAGGGCCTGAAGACCTTCATCATTGCCGATGTCGTTCATGAGTTGTCGTGCAATGGAGGAGTCCTGTTGATAATGGTTGGCCAGTTTCTGCTCAAACTCATCATCGTCCAGGGCTATCAGGGTCAGTGATACGCCAGCGAAACGTCTGACCTCCTGCAGTGCGGCAGTAGACGGCAGCCCTTTGTACCAGACCTGAGCCTTGCCCTGGTCGTTGTATGCGAGCAGCAAGTTAAAGCGACGGGCGAAAGAGAACGACAAGTTGCGTATTCTTTCCGGGCTGACAGGCTCTGGCTCGGCGATGATCGAATCCCTCATCCGTTTCTCAATGGTCAGGGTCAGCGCTTCACTGAGGGCTTGCTCTTCCCGTTGGGATGTTCCATTGCTAAAAGCTGTATCAGGGCTCAGGGCTGCTTCGGTCATTACCTTTCCCCACCGGTACGACGAACTGGTGTTATGGATGCCTGAGTTGAGACTTTTTTCAGTTCCACAGCCTTTTCAGCTTCGGCAGACTCTTCATCCATCTGACGTCTGAGTTCATCAAGAAAATCCCGGGCCGTTGGCTGTTCCGGGAGCACCGGGGTGTCGAAACCGGGCATCAATGCAATACCCCGGGCCAGCCTGTCCAGCTGGTAAGCACGGATAAGGTCGTACTTCTGGCCACTGATGGCGTTCATGGTCAGATCATCCCGAATAATGGTCGGACGAAGGAAGACCATCAGGTTCTTCTTCACCTTTTTACTGGAGGTCGAACGGAACAGATGACCAAGGACGGGTATATCACCCAGCAGCGGTACTTTGGAAACACTTTCCTGGACGTTTTCATCCAGCAGTCCGCCTATAACAACGGTATCTCCGGTTTTCACCATCACCGATGTTTTTACCTTGCGGGTGGCAAAGGTCACATCAACGGGAGTGCGGCCATTAACGCTGGAGACTTCCTGCTCAATGGTCAGTTTCACGGCATCTCCGGCATTGATCTGCGGCGTGACCGTCAGCTTGACACCCACTTCTTTGCGCTCAATGGTCTGGTATGGGTTATCGTTACCGGAGCTGGGCGTGGAGCCAGTGAGTGTGGGCACTTCATCACCGACAATAAAGGAGGCTTCTTCATTATCCAGGGTCAGCAGGCTTGGCGTCGCCAGCACATTAGACTGGCTGGATGTGGTGACGGCCTGAAGCAGTGCGGTCCAGTCACCGGAGGTGATACTGAAGGCTGCGCCGGAGACTTTTGCCAGTGCTGCGGCAAGGGCGGTGTAATCCCCATCTTTATCCGGGTTTGTGGTGGTGATTAATTGGCCTGTATTGGGATCAGTCGTAACTACGGTTGATCCTTTCTCACCTTCAGCCTCTTTCATCCCCATCAGAATTTCCCCGATAGGAACGCTTGAACCATCCTGAAACTGCATCAGGCTGGTGCCATCGGCATTGGCCAGCTGGAATGACAGGTTAATGCCATCCCCATCCGCCACTTCAACAATAATGGCTTCCACCATCACCTGGGCGCGGCGGATATCCAGCTGCTCAATCACAGATTCCATGGCCTGCATCACATCAGGGCGTGCGGTGACCACCAGCGCGTTGGTCTGCTCATGGACTTCAATGCTGTAATCACCGGATGCGCTTTTACTGCGGTTACCAGAGGCAATCAGCATTTTACCAACGCCGTCCAGTACCTTTTTCAGGTCTTCTGCTTTGGCATAGTGGAGATAGAAGACACGGATATTACCGGTGGACTTACGCTCGGCATCCATCTGCAGCAACAGGCTTTTCATGCGTTGCAGGGTCTGGGTATCGGCAGAGAGAATGATCTGGTTGCTGGCCTCGTTGCTGACAATGACGGGGGGCATACCGTTGGCTTTCTGGCCCTGTCCGGCGTAGATCGACATAAGAATCCGCTCCATCTCACTGGCGGAGGCATGGAACAGCTGGACAATCTGAATATTGCGCATGCCTGCCTGATCAACACGACGAACCACCTCGGCAACGCGCTCAAGATTATTGGCCCGGCCACTGAGAATCAGAATATTCGACGGATCGTAATGTACGACACTGCCTGAATTATCAACCAGTTGTCGGAGAATAGGAGACAACTCACGGACAGGTACATGGTTTACCGGCAGAACCCAGGTGACCATCTCATCGCCACCATGGGCGACCTGTTCGCCCAGCTTTTTACCGGCCACCACCGGGATGGACGAGGTGCGGGCATTTTTGTCCGGTATGATTTTGACCAGGCCATTTTCATCTTCAACCGCTGCGAACCCATGAACGGACAGTACCGACAGAAACATCTGATAGTACTGTTGCCGGTTCAGTTGCTCATAAGCCCGGATAGTCACCTCACCCCGAACGGCGGGATCAATAATGATGGTGCGGTTCAGGTTGGCGCTGACCGTGCGGATAAACTCTTTGATATCCGCCTTGTCAAAACTGGCGGAATACAGGGAATGGGCGGATGCATAACTGCCCGTTCCCATAGAGTTATAGTTCGGTGCAGAAGAACTGCTGGCCAGTACAGCGGGTGATAAAGGCAACGCCAGCGCAAACGGTATGGCTGTTAATAGCGCCTGCGGCCAACGCAGGGATAAAAAACGCGTCCTGGATATCAGTGCACGGATTTCCCCTGCGCACACCGACGATGAAAACATAGCGGTACCTTTGTATATCTTAATAATCAGGAAGACAGGTCAATCTCAAAACGCTGGCCATCCCTCTCAATGGTTAATGAGATCTGAGTCATTGAAGACAGTTGTCCAATGACTTTCATGGCTTCACTGGTGTCTGTCAGGTCATAACCGTTGATAGCAACAGCCATATCGTTGGCTTTAAGGCCAAGCTGAGAAAAATAGTCCGGATATTTGGCCGGATTGACCCGGTATCCCTGTAATTTCCCGTCTCTGCGCACGGGTGAAATGGTCACGATCTCTGCCCAGGAGTCCGGTTTATCCTGAAGCTTTCGGCGAATATCGGCAACAGCACGGCTTTTGGGACGATTTGCTGAGGTTGTTTGAATAGCGGGGCCTTTTCTGGCTTCATCCGGGTACATCAGCAGTGATTCGTACCGCTCACCATTACGAATGATGACCCGGTCAGCGTAAACCCTGTCCACTTTTGCCTGTGTCCCTTTCAGCGTGTCGCCGGGCCGATAGGTGGCATCAGAAGACCCGGAACGAATAATGACCAGAGATTCATCCGGGTTACTGCTGGCAACCAGGCCGGTGATGCGCACCGCCAGGCGTGAAACGGGGACATCTTCCGGAGCGGGAGCCTGCTGCGGGGCGGATGGTTTACCGAACAGCTGCAGGTTTTCCAGCGCAGCAAGCGGATTGTTGTTGGTCGTAGTTCGGGCTGCGGGGATCTGTGCCTTGATACTTTGGACTGTTGAGTGCCCGGTCGGGTTATCTGGCAGAAGCTGCCATGTGATCATGGCCAACTGTCTGGCAAGCAGGATAACCAGAATAACCTGACAGAGTGTTCTGAGGTGATGAAGCCTGAAAAATCCGGAGGACGTCAGTTGGCGGGCAATAACGCTTCCATGGCTAATTATTGTGTTATTCAGTGACGTCACAGCTTGCTCTCGTTTACATCAACTCAGTCCGAGTCGTTTACCAGGTTGTGCTGGTCTTTGGTTGGTTTAATGGTTTGACAATATAACAAAAAAGATTGTCAGCGTCTTTTAGGTATAAAACCTAAGTTTTCTGTTTATTTCTCAACCGTTGATTTTGTTTTAGTTCCTGCAACTGGATATGGATATTTTATAACCTGAACGATTAGCTTTCTCAGCAGTGAAAAAAATTGAACTTATGCACGAACACCCAGTCAATAAAAGTTGTAACTCTGTATGTCAATCAAATAACGTGAATGACAGGAGCGCCGACAACGATGAATCCTTTAGCACCTGACACTCTTGTGTTGGCTCAGACAACATCCCGGGAACATATACAAACGCCAGGACAGGCGACAGACAATGGGAAACTGGAGTTTTACTATGATGCATCCTGGCTTGGCTTTGAAGCAGAAAAGTGCCTGGAGGAGTTGCAAGCAAAAGTTGCTACTACTCAATTACATGCCGCAATTATCAACTATGAATTATTTCAGAATGTTCTTTTGAACAAATACGACCTGTCAGATTGTGCTGTTGATGACAGGTCAAAAAAATTCATCATTAATCTGATGATCGCCGATTTGATCAATGTCCGTATGGCAAATGGGCGAACAGGCATAAAAGCGTCTTACGACCGCAATCAAAGTGTGGGAGATTGTATCAAAAGCCTGGAAAAGCTGGTTACAGAGGGTTGGGACGACGAGTCAGCAAAAAACCTGGCCAGCAATCTCGCATTTGAACGTCGGGATCTGGCGATTACCATGCCAGAAGGATATGTTAACCACCGGGGGATGACGATCAAGGTGGGCACTAAAAAACTCTCATCGTTCAGATGCAGGGCGCGCGACGCCTATATTCGGGAAAACTCAGCATTATTTGCCCACGATGGAGCAGCAGAGAAAATAATCAGTGCCCTGGCGAAGTTTGGCCAGCAAATAGCTAATGCATACGCTCCGGGATTGTTTCCCATGCAACCACAAAAATTCAACCTCGCTAATCAGAAGACCATTATTGAGATTGAGGCTAACAGAATGCTGCCCGGTGATGAGTACGCACTGTGTGCAGAGCGAGACAGACTGCAACAAAGTATGTTCCGGGCCCTGAAGCAAATGACCTCCCCTGACTCCGGGCTGGTCAACATGATATTGACGTCCCCATGGGCTGCCGGTTTTCTGGCTGAGCCTCAAAAAGAGATTCTCAGAAAAAGCTTGACCAAAGAGGATAAAAACCTGCCAATCCCCTGTTATCAGGCATGTCTTTTGTACTACTTGATCAAAAGAGACTCCCATTTCCGGCGGGGGATGATTCAAGCAGGGATTGACCCCAAGGCATTAGAGTCAACAGCAAAGGGATGCATGAATATCCATAATCTGGCAAAAGCCCGGCAGGGTATTGATGGTGCCACAGGACAGTTGCCCACAGAAATAGAGATCAGCAGTGATGCGTTATATGAGGCTCACATGCAAAGCCTGAGTGATGTGAACTGGCTGGCCGCTTTTGTATACTCCACGGAAGCTCGCAATATACGACACTTTCTCCAGAATAAGTTTACTTTTTTACCCTGGACCGATTTCCTCTGCATACTCAACCTGCCGGATTACCTAGAAGCGCTTGGCATTAAGCCGGAATATGCTAATCCACTCGCACGTTGAAGTATAAATGTGCTCTGGATCGGTATCCGGGAGTTTACTATGACGTCTGCTTTCTTCTTCTGCTTAAGTTGACCGTGTTGTTGATTATCAGAGGCGCAGGTTTAATGACCAAAAAGTAAAGTGTGAAGTGGTTTAATGACTTAGGACACCTCGTTAAGCACAATAGTGCAGTTGATGACGAGGTAGAAGGCAATCGCCCGGGTAGTAGGATTAAAGTCACCCAACAGCATGAGGCGATTTATCACCAGGAAAGGGCTGAATAAACCCGACAGGGCTCATGTTTCCCCAAAGACAGGATAGGCCCGAGTTACCAAGCCACTCAGACTGAAGTAGAGAGCCGGAAAGAAGGGGCACACTAAGGATTCCCGTTTGATCCCTTAACAGTCCGGAAGAAAGGGGGGGCGCAAAGGTGGGCGCAGATAAGAATTTAAAGAGATTTGGTGAGTGAGTACTTATCTTGAAAGCGCTGCTATATCTGGTGGGCCCAGAAGGACTTGAACCTTCGACCAACGGATTATGAGTCCGCTGCTCTAACCAACTGAGCTATAGGCCCTGAAGCGGTTGGATTATACGCATAGATTTACTCTGCCGCCAACCCTGTTATCGCCTTTTGACGGTTTTTCCTTACAGGCCCGGCTGATCCTTGCCGACTCTATATAAGATCAGGAATCGGCTGGAAATATTCTGGATGCTATCCCACCTTCTGCCATCCAAATGGGGTCATTGGTTCGTTGCCGTGGTGCTGGCTGGCGACCTGGTGGTGGGTAAAGCGTTGGTGGATAGTGCCCGGGAACTCTATGGTATCGCAGCTGCTGAACGGCTGACCCATTGGCAGAATCTGATGACCTACAGCAGGCAGCTGCCAGAACCCCGGAAGCTGGTTGAAGTGAATGACTTCTTTAACCGTATGCGCTTTGTGCATGATATTGACCACTGGGGGGAAGAGGATTTCTGGGCGACTCCGGTGGAACTGCTGGCCAGTGGCGCGGGTGATTGTGAAGACTTCTCCATTGCCAAGTATTTTACCCTCCGTGAGCTTGGCGTGGCCGATGAGAAGCTGAGGATTACCTATGTAAAGGCGGTTGAGCTTGATCAGGCCCATATGGTGCTCAGTTACTTCGCCGGTCCGGGGGAAGAGCCGTTGATTCTGGACAACCTGGTCAGTGAGATTCGTCCCGCCAGTCATCGCACAGATCTGGTTCCCGTTTATAACTTTAACGGTGACGGACTCTGGCTGTCCCGTCAGCGTGGTGAAGGGGTTCGCCTCGGTGAGTCCAGTAAGATAAAGACCTGGACTGAGCTGCGCCGACGGTTGCAGAAGTCGAACAGTCAGGGACGACTGAATGACGGGAGCAGCTGATGGCTTATCCTGCTTTCCCCGGAACTGAAAACGGACAGGGATGCCACCATGACGCTACTTCGTGAACTGGCACTATCTTTAACTTTGCTGTTGATTCTGTTGTTTGCTGGCAGCTTCGTGCTGTCCGTCAATGATGCCCGTCATTACCTTCAGGAACAGTTGAACTCTCATTCCCAGGATACGGCCACCTCCCTTGGTGTTGCCATTGCTTCCGCCGGGGCTGGCAATATTGCCGGGATGGATTCGATGATTGATGCGGTTTTTGATCGTGGTTACTACCGGCAGATTCGTTTTACCGATATGTCGGGCAACGTGCTGGTCAACAGTGAACACCCCGGAACGCTGGAAGGTGTACCGGACTGGTTTGTGAAACTGATTGACCTGAAAACTACGGCAGTGACCAGCGAGATTAACAGTGGCTGGGTGCCCATGGGGCAGCTTCTGGTAGCCAGTCATCCGGGTTATGCCTACCGCAGTCTCTGGTCCAAGGTGAGCAAAGATGCGCTGCTGTTCGGTGTCGGTTTGATCGTCGCCATGGTCGGATTGAATATGCTGCTGGGTGTGGTTCTCCGGCCTTTAACAAGGATGGAGCAGCAGGCGAACCGAATCTGTGACCGTCATTTTGAGATACAACCCGAGTTACCCAAAACCAGAGATTTACGCAAAGTGGTTCAGGCCATGAACCGGATGGCAGAGAAGCTGGAAAAGGCGTTCTCTGAGCAGGTGGCTCTGACAGAAGAGCTGCGTCGCAAGTCGGTCAAGGATCCATTGACCGGATTACTCAATCGACGGGCCTTTAACCGTCGGATGAAGACCGTGTTAAGTGAAGACATCGGTGAGGCGGGTGCCAGTCTGATCATGATTCAGGTGCGAGGGCTGGAGGTGCTGAACCGGTCTCATGGACAAAAATTTGTTGATGACCTGCTGGTGACCGTCAGCTATTGGCTGGGCAAAACTATGTTGGCCTGGCCCGAAGCTTTTTCTGGCCGCTGGAATGGATCCGGTTTTAGCGTGTGTGTGCCCGCCTGCAATGTCGATGAAATCCGTAAGGTGACGGAACGGTTATTCAAGGTTCTGGTGGCCATGGAGTTTTTCTCGTCACCGGAAGGTAGCAATAACCTGCATATTGCCGCAGTGACTCACCAGGGGCGCTGTTCCCCGGAGTTGCTGCTGGAGCATGGTGATCAGCAGCTGCTGGAACAGGAGGCCCGGGTTAAAAATTGCTGGGATGTGCTGGATATCAGTGGTGAGTCTGGTTATCCGTACATGGGATGGAGTGACACTCAATGGGTCGAAGCGCTGGAAGAGGTGATGGCAAAAGGCCTTATCGAGCTGTATGGCCAGCCCATTGTGGGAGCAGATGGTGAAGTAGCATTTACGGAGGTACTGGCACGGATAACGCTGGATGGTGAAGTGGTGTCTGCCGATGCTTTTATGCCAGTGGTTGAGCGCTATGATCTGTATGGTGCCTTTGATCGTGCGGTATTTTTTGCCCTCACGGATTATATGGATGACCGGGATGACTATCGAACCTATAGCCTGAATATCTCACCTTACTCCCTGATGGATGATGATTTTTATCACTGGTTACTGGATGCCCTCAGACTGCGTCAGGATCTGGCCAGGCGTCTGATTCTGGAAACGGCTGAGCGCTCGCTTATGCTGGTGGGGGAGCGGGTTGCAGAACGGGTGGATACACTGGTGGCAACCGGTTGTCAGTTTTCTATTGATCATTTTGGTGTGTCCAGTCAGGCGCTGACGTTCCTGCAGATGATCAATGCCCATTACCTGAAAGTGGACGGCAGTTTTGCAAGACAGCTGACGTCCAGTTATGAGAATCAACTGTATATAAGAACACTGTCCATGATGGCTGAGTCCCGGGATATGAGTGTTCTCGCCCAGGGCGTTGAACAGGAAGAGGCGTGGGAGGCATTAAAACAGCTGGGTGTTGCTGGTGGTCAGGGATATTATCTGGGGCATCCCGAGTTACTCTGAATTGTTCAACGATGGAGGGAACCTGATCATCATTTTGAGGTCAAACGGCGGAATTTATAGTTAACGTGTGCAGGGGGGATTCTGAAAGCAACCACATCAACCTGCTCCCGCCCAAAGCCTGCCGGGGATCAACAAGCCGGTTCAAGCAGAATTCCTGGCAGCTCCAGAAGTAAATTCAACGGCAAAAAGGTTGCAAACCACCAGTCCCGCACAGGTACCGCCATCACGCTGGATGATGGCAGGCGGATTGAGGATGCCTTTTGGCAGAAAAAACCATTACAAGGGCGTCCAATCAACACCGCTGATGTGCTTACCGCCTATGGAAAGGACAAAACATCTTTTAGAAGCGGCTTCTTCTTGCAGCAACTTTGCTTACAAAACATTCGACATGGCAATAGCAAAGTGACCCCGGACCATGTTGTTCGTGAGCTCAACCGAAGGCCAGGGCGAAATGATAAGTGCCAGATAGCGATAGCACGCTTCAAAGAGGAATGCTGCCTGACGGGCCTCAGGTTGAATGGTCGGCTGGTCACACCAGAGATGGTGATTAAGGATTTCCCGGAGAGTCGTGAAGGCAAGTTGGGGATGGCGCGCTTTAAGGAACACTGTTGCCTGAAGGGCCTGCCCTTGAGAGGCCAGAAGATTGCACCGGATACGGTGGTTAAGGATTTTCAGGCAATCAACGCCACGCTGGAGCTGGCGCGTTTCAAAGCGGAATGTTGTCTGAGGGGGCTGCCGCTGAATGGCCGGCCGGTGACACCGGAGGCGGTGATCAGGGATTTCCCGGACAACCTGATGGGCAAACTGGGATTGGCGCACTTTAAGGAACAATGTTGCCAAAAGGGCCTGGCATTGAATGGCCAGCAGATCACAGCGGATGAAGTGGTTAAGGGTTTCCCGGACAGTCCGCAGGGCCAGCTGGCGCTGGCACGCTTTAAAGCGGATTGTTGCCTGACAGGCAAGATGATGAATGGCCAGCCGGTGACACCGGATGAGGTGGCTAAGGCTTTCCCGGCCAGTCATGAAGGCAAACTGGGTCTGGCGCACTTCAAAGAGACCTGTTGCCTGACAGAGCTGCTGCTGAATGGCCGCCGGGTCAGACCGGAGGCCGTGGTTAAGGGGTTTCAGGCAGTCAACGCAACGCTGAAACTTTCCTACTTCAAAAAGGAATGTTGCCTGAGAGGCCTGACGCTGAATGGCCAGCAGGTTGCGCCGGATGAGGTGGTCAGGGAGTTTCAGGCAGCCAAAGCAACGATGTCGCTGGCGCACTTCAAAATGGAATGTTGCCTGAGAGGCCTGATGTTGCATGGTCAGCAGGTCTTACCGGAGGCGGTGGTTAAGGATTATCGGGCAGCCAACGCACCACTGGGGCTGGCACGCTTTAAGGAAAAATGTTGTCTGCGAGGCCTGGCGTTAAATGGCCAGCAGGTTACGCCGGATGAAGTGGTTAATGATTATCAGGTCGCCAAGGCAGAAGCGGAGCAGGCGCGCTGTAACACCGAGGCTCGCTTGAAGGGGCTGTTGATGAATGATCAGCAGGTCGATTATCAGGCAACCAAAGCGACACTGGAGCTGGCGCGTTTCCAAGCGGAATGTTGCCTGAGAAGGTGGTCGTTGCATGGCCAGCAGGTCATACCGGCGGCAGTGGTTAAGGGTTTTCAGGCCATCAATGCACCTCTGGAGCTGGCGCGCTTCAAAGAGAATTGTTACCTGAAAGCTCTGGCAGTGAATGGTCGGCCGGTCACAACAGAGGAGGTGGTTAAGGGTTACAAGGACGCTAAAGCACCACTGGAGCTGGCACGCTTTAAAGCGGAATGTTGCCTCAGAGGTCTGGCATTGCATGGTCAGCAGGTCACAACGGATGAGGTGGTTAAGGATTTTAAGACTGCGAAAGCACCACTGGATCTGGCGCGCTTCAAAGCAGACTGTTGTCTGCTGGGCCTGCTGTTGCATGGCCAGCTGGTCACACCGGATGAGGTGGCCAGGGATTTCCCGGATAGTCGGGAAGGCAGACTGGGGCTGGGGCGCTTCAAAGCAGACTGTTGCCTGAAAGGCCTGGTGTTGCATGGCCGGAAGGTTACACCGGATGAGGTGGTTAAGAGCTTCCCGGATAGCCCGGAGGGCAGGCTGGCGATAGCACGCTTCATGGAAATGTGTTGCCTGATGGAGCTGCCATTGAATGGCCAGCAGGTCATGCCGGATGCAGTGGTTAAGAGTTTCCCCAGTCGCTCATATGCCAGAATAGGGTTAGCGCGCTTTAAGGAACAGTGTTGCTTTAGAGGTCTGATGTTGCAGGGGCAGCAGGTCGTACCGGATGAGGTGGTCAGTGATTTCCCGAATAATCGGGAGGGAAAACTGGCGCTGGTGCGCTTTCAAGGGGCGTGTTGCCTGAGAGGCCTGGCGTTGAATCGTCGGCAGGTCACACCGGATGCCGTAGTCAAGGATTTTGAACGTGGTGGCTGGTTGCTCGAAAGCGCTATTTTTAAGACCCGACTGGCATTGAATGCAAGAGAATTGAATGGCTCCTACCTGGATAACGCGCAAGTATTGGCAGCGTTTAATGAAGCACCCGGAGATCATTCTTCCAGGCAGGCTGAGTACCTGATGCACAGGTTGAAACAACGTCAGTGGTTCGATGAAACCAACGAGGCTCAGGAGATCATTCAACAGGCCTGGCAAATATTAAACAGCGCACCGGTAAAAGATGAGCAACATCGGCTGCAATGTATCCTGAAATTCATGGCGATGCAGCATGAGTTGTCGATTGATCAGCAGCGAGTGTCAGCAGAAGAGGTACTGCAATCCATGAAAACACTCAGGAACTCATTTAAGAATAAACGCACGCATTTCTTCTTCCTGGCACATTGCTATATCAAGAGACAGCCGGTTGATGGACAAACCATCCGCAGGGATCATGTTCTGGAGTGCCTTCAGGGTTTTCCTGAAAGAAGCAAGTTGCGCCATGCTTTAGGCCACTGGTTTGCACGATTCAGCCCTGAAGCCAATATAATGAATGAATTCCTGTTCAAACAGGAACGGGCCGCAGCCCCAAGGCGCAAGAGTCCCCACAGAACCGCAGTCCCTGCCACTCAGACAGTTGCCACCAGTGCGGCTCAGGCGCCGAAGCAATGGTCCATTGAACCGGGTCTCCTGAACAGGCATCCGCAGTTCAATGCGCTAACACTACAAACACTGGAGATTATTCAGGAAATCAATGGTTCTTATCGCAATCCCCCCATTCTGATTACCGGTTCCTACGCGCGTTTTTTACAGAACCGCTGCTCATCATTCAATGATATTGACATTATCTGTACGGCAGCAGAGCCTGCCAGGACACTGTTTGACCGGCTGCAGGCACTTAACAGCGACAAAGCCTCGGAAATTCCCAAAAACATCGTCATCTGGGACGTTCCGGGATGTCCGGAGATTCAACTGCCAAAGGCCTACAATATTCATCTGAAAGACGGTGATTTGGGTATGAAAGCAATGGGGGTTCAGGTCAGTATTGATGCGAGAGTCACCGATGGCAATACCTCACGATGCGCCGTTCAGGTTCCTGGCGTTGAGCGGCAGGTATGGTGTCTGTCGTTTGCCGAAGAAACCCGATTACTGAACAGCACGCTGGAATATCTCGCGAAAAATCTTGACCCACTGACCAGACAATTGCAAAAGGGAGAGGTATTTTACCTGCCCCGAACCATTCTTTTTAACACTCCCCAAAACCCCGGGGAATATATTTATGGTTTGCTGATGCGCGCTCTGCTAACTCTGCATAAAGCCAGGCAGTTTATTGATCTGCACTCTGAAGGCAAACCCGGAACACCGATCCAGACTAACCTGCTGCAAGAACAACGACAACGGCTGTATATGCTGACGGCCAATCTGCAAACAAAATTGTCTGGCCATGTTTGTCGCAGTGATTTTGAGCACAGAGTGAACAACTGGCTATCAACCACCCATCATGTTAATGAATACGAGTTCAAAAGAAGGGACTTTATTACGGCACTGCTGGCGATGATGCAGTCAGAATAAGAATGGCGTGAACCTGATCATCATTTTGAGGTCAAACCGCAGTATTTATAGTCAAAGTGTGCAGGGCTCTATTCTGAACGCAACCTCATCAACCTGCTCCTACCCAAAGCCTGCCGGTCGGGTGGGCCAACAAGCCCATTCAAGCGGAATCCGTGACCGCGAAGGAAGTTCATTTAATAGCAAAAAAGTCTTAAACCATCCGTCTTATAGAGATAGAGCTACCACTCTGGATAAAGGCAAATGTATGGAGGATGCCTTTTGGCAAAAAAAACTATTACAAGGACGTCAAGTCACCTCGGCTGCGGTGCTCTGCACCTATGGGAATGAAACAACATCTCTGAGAAGCGGCTTCTTCCTGCAAAAGCTCTGCCTGCAAAACATCTTGCATGGCACCAGAAAAGTGACCGCAGACCAGGTTATTCAGGAATTCAACCGGCTGCCGGATCGGAATAATAAGTACAAATTAGCGATAGCGCGTTTCAAAGCCGAATGTTGCCTGAGAGGTCTGGTGTGGAAAGGCCAGAAGGTGACACCGGATGCGGTGGTCAGGGATTTTGAGGCGATCAAAGTAACGCTGGAGCTGGCACGTTTCAAAGCGGAATGTTGCCTGAGAAGTTTGCCGCTGAAAGGTCGGAAGGTCATACCGGATGGGGTGGTTAAGGAGTACCCGGATACTCCGGAAGGCAAACTGGGATTAGCGCGTTTCAAAGCGGAATGTTGCCTGAGGCGCCTGCCATTGAAGGGCCAACAGATCACACCGGATGAGGTGGTTAAGGAGTACCCGGATACTCCGGAAGGCAAACTGGGATTAGCGCGCTTCAAAGCGGCATGCTGCCTGAGGGGGCTGTTATTGAATGGCCGACCAATCAATGCAGATTTACTGGTTAAGGATTATCAGGCAATCAAGGCAACACTGGAACTGGCACGTTTCAGAGCGGAATGTTGTCTGAAGGGGGTGCCGTTGAATGGCCAGCTGGTCATACCGGATGCGGTGGTCAAGGGCTATCAGGCCGTCGGGGCAACACTGGAACTGGCACACTTCAAAGTGGAATGTTGCCTGAGGAGCATGCCATTGAATGGCCGACAGGTGACACCGGAGGAGGTGGTCAGGGATTTGCAGTCCACCAAAACAACCCTTGAGCTGGCGCGCTTTAAAGAACAATGTTGCCTGAGGGGGATTTTGCTGCATGGTCGGCAGGTGACACCGGATTCTGTGTTCAGGGAGTTTCCGGATACTCCGGAAGGCAGGCTGGGGATAGCGCGCTTTAAACAGGAATGTTGCCTGAAAGGGCTGGTGTTGCACGACCAGCCGGTCACGCCGGAGGCGGTGTTGAATAGCTTCCCGGACAGTTCAGAAGGCAAGCTGGGGATAGCGCGCTTTAAACAGGAATGTTGCTTCAGGGGTATGCGGTTACATGGCCAGCCGGTCACACCCGAAGAGGTGGTTAAGATTTTTCCGGGTAATCCGGAAGGCATACTGGCGATAGTGCGCTTCAAAGTGAAATGCTGCCTGAGGGGCTTGTCGTTGTATGGCCAGCAGATCACACCGGATGCAGTGCTGACGAATTTTCCGGATAGTCCGGAAGGCAAACTGGGGATAGCGCGCTTTAAGGAGCAATGTTGCCTGAAGGGGCTGCTGTCCAATGGCAAGCAGTTCACCCCGGATGCGGTGGCCAGGGATTTTCGGGCCGCCAAAGCACCACTGGAGCTGGCACACTTTAAAGAACAATGTTGCCTGAGGGGGCTGACGTTATATGGTCGGAAGGTCTCACCGGATGAAGTGCTCAGGGATTTCCCGGAGAGTCCGGAAGGCAGACTGGGAGCCGTGCACTTCAAGCAACAATGTTGTCTGAGGAGTTTGCCGTTGGATGGCCAGCAGGTCACACCGGATGAAGTAGTCAAGGGTTTCCCGAATAGCCCGGAAGGCAAAGTGGCGATAGCGCGCTTCAAGGCGGAGTGTTGCCTGATGGGCCTGAGGTTGAATGGTCGGCAGGTCACACCGGATGAGCTGGTTAACGATTTTCAGGCAGCCAGAGCACCACTGGCGCTGGCTCGCTTTAAAGCCGAATGTTGCCTGAGGGGGCTGCTGTTGCATGGTCAGCAGGTCACACCGGAAGAGGTGGTTAAGGATTATGAACGCTGTGGCGGGTTGCTCGAAGTTGCTATTTTTTATTCTCAGCTGGCATTGAATGCCAGGCAATTGAATGGCAACTATCTGGACAACAAGGATGTATTGGCAGCGTTTAATCAAGTTCCCGGGGATCATTCCTCAAGGCAAACCAGGTATCTGATGCAAAGGCTGCAGCAAACTCAGCAGTGCGATGATATCAATGAAGCTCAGGGTATACTGCAAGAGGCCTTGCAAATACTAAACAACGTACCAGTTAAAGATGAACAACACCGACTGCAATGTCTCTTGAAATTTATGGCCATGCAGCAAGAATTGACCATTGATCATCAGGGCGTTTCGGCAGAACAGGTACTGGAATCCATCAATGCACTGAGGAGTTCATTTCAGAACTCACGCCTGCATTTTTTCTTTATGGCACACTGCTACATCACCAGGCAGCCTATTGATGGACAGGAAATCCATCAATACCAGGTACTGGAATGCCTTCAGAGTTTTCCTGAAGGAAGTAAGCTGCGCCATGCTTTAGGCTGCTGGTTTGAAGAGTGCAGCTCCGAGGCTTTGGTAATGGATGGTTTACTGTTACGGGAAAATGCCGTGGACTCATGGTGGAACAGTGACAGCTTTAATGGATACGAAGCTTCAGCCAGTCAACAAAAGGCTTCTGTTGTCGTCAGTTGCCAGTACTCCGTATCGAAACAACAGGGTACATACAACCCCCGGTCTGGCAGTTTGCCCCGGGATGCAGCAGAAAGTACGTTTACCACCGGGGCAATGACCGCCAGCGTGGCGCAAACTCTCTGGCAATGGTCAGGCAGACCGGTTTTCTCGCACAAGCCGGTTATGCGGTTAAATGCCCTAACATTGAAAACACTGGAGATTATTCAGGAAATCAATGTTTCCTGTACGCATCCCCCCATTCTGATTACCGGCTCTTATGCCCGTTTTTTACAGAACATCTGCCAGGTATTTAATGATATTGACATTATCTGTACGACAGAAAAAACGGCCAGACTGCTTTTTGATAAGCTGCAGACGCTGAACATCGAGCGGGGCTCTGAAATTCTCAAGAGTATCATCATCTCGCCAATCCGGGGATGTCAGGAGATTAAACTGCCAAGCGCCTACAATATCCATCTTAAAGACGGGGATTTTGGGATAAAAGTCATGGGGCTTCAGGCCAGTATTGATGACAGGGTAGTCTATGGAAATGCCGCACTATTAGCCGTTCACGTCCCTGGTGTTGAGAGGCCGGTGTGGTGTTTGTCGTTTGCTGAGGAAACCAGATTACTGAACGATACGCTGGAATACCTCGCTGAGAACCTGGACCCGCTGACTGAGCAATTGCAAAACGGGCCGGTATTTGACGTACCTCGAACCCTTCTGTTTAACAGCCCCCAAAATACCGAGGAACGTATTTATGGCTTGCTGTTTCGCTGCCTGCTTACCCTGAATAAAGCCAGGCAGTTTATCGCTCTGCACTCTGAAGACAATCCCGACAGCCGGAGTCATCAGCTGCAAAAAGAGCAACAACGCCTTTATGCATTGACTGAGAACCTGCACATGAAATTGGTCCGCCATATTTGTTTTCATGATTTTGAACACCGGGTTAACGACTGGCTGGCAACAACTCATTATGTGAGTGATTACCAGATCAAGAGAAAGGCGTTTGTTAAAACACTGTTTGCCATGATGCGCCCTGGAGAAGATCGGGTGAACTCAACGTGAATTTTTATCACTGCACTCGCAACAAAACCCCAACAGGCTCTAACAGAAACTCGCACAACCACAATTATTAGAGGATAATGGCCGCTTGGAAGCGCATCCATATTGGAACGCCATATTCAGGATAAGTGTCTGAGCGGTGACGAACGGGGAAATTATGGCGCTGGAAAAGATGAAATCGGCTTTTCAGTCGGGTATGCAGAAAATGTCGGGTCTTATCTATGGTAAAGCCCTGGCCGTCGGCACTGGCGTATTGATTCTGTTTCTATCACTTGTTGGCTGGTACTGGAGTCAGGAGCCAGACCTGTTCTCAGTAAAGGCCAATGCCGAAAAGCTGGCCACTGATAATGCTCAGGCTGTCGTCACTGGTTATACCACAACAGCAACACTCTATACCCTGGCGAATACGCTGCTGAATAAGCCGGGTGGTTTCCTGCGCAATGACATTATGCCACCGGGCGTACTGATGGATAATATGCCCAATTGGGAAGTGGGTGTTCTGATTCAGGTGCGTGATATGGCCCGGGCCCTGCGCAAGGACTTCAGTCGTTCCCAGTCGCAGTCAAGGGAAGACCAGGATCTTGCGGTGGCCGAGCCGCAGTTTAATTTTGATGCCAGAAGCTGGATTCTGCCTTCCAGTGAGCGGGAATACCAGAGGGGCATTGATAAGCTGAACAGCTATATGACCCGTTTGTCCGATCCCAATGACTCGGCGCAGTTTTATGCCCGGGCCGATAATCTGACCCGCTGGCTGGGGGATGTAGAAACGCGCCTCGGCAGCCTTTCCCAACGTCTGAGTGCCAGTGTTGGTAAACCCCGTTTGAATACCGACCTTTCCGGCGCGGAGGCTCAATCCACCGACAGTGCTGTATTGATTGATGTAAAAACACCCTGGTCACAGATTGATGATGTTTTCTATGAGGCCCGAGGTACTTCCTGGGCTCTGATACATCTTCTCAGGGCGATAGAAGTGGACTTTGCTGACGTTCTGGACAAGAAAAATGCCACGGTCAGTGTCCGACAGATTATCCGCGAGCTGGAGGCGACCCAGGATGCGGTTTGGAGCCCGATGATACTGAACGGTTCCGGTTTTGGCTTGCTGGCTAACCACTCTCTGGTGATGGCTAATTATGTCTCCCGTGCGAATGCGGCGATTATTGATCTGCGGCGTTTACTGGAACAAGGTTAATGATGGGGGAATTCAATCCCCCCTGCTTTTGCTTCAATTCTGAATCCATCGCTTAGTGGTATCAAACAGCTTTACGGTCATATCAGTGACAGGCTTATAGGGTTTGGTCGCCTGGTAAGTGGCGTGGCAAATGTTTTCATACACATGAATGGAGAGCTGTTTTCCCGGAATAGTCACCGTTTCAACAATAAAAAGCACGGCACTGGCTATCGCCGGAAATATTGAGCCCTTAAGCGTTTTTGGCAAGGTCTCATAGGGCAGAGCCAGCCATTTAAAGACTTTTTGTGCATGACTGACGGTGTATTCTTTAAATGATTTTTCTGCCGGGCAGGGTCTGATACTTGCTTTTATTGCAGCAGCTACCCCCGTCATCGCCCCGGTAAGCGCTCCAATGCCGGTAATGGTCATTACTGTAACGTAATAACCGGCAAAAATGCCCGCATGCAATAAAGTAGTGCAGACTCTCAGTGGGGTGCACAGAGCCCCGGGAACTTTTGACAGCAACCATTTACCATGACGTTTTACCCTGGACATAAATGTTTCTGTTTTTTCGATAACCTCACAGGTTCTAACGGCTAGCCCATCACTTTTTCCTGAAGGTGCGTTACTTTGAGAGCAAGCTTCAGTGGTGGTATTCGAGCGCTCTTCGGATGGTTCTTTGTTGTGATAGACATGCTCAGGAGGGGGGTTGTGAGCAAAGAGAGTGCTGTTTATAGATGGGTTCATCGGGCATACCAGGTGGTTAATTCGACTATGTTTTGAGTGTTCTGCCGGTTCTGCTCAATGACCAGCTTCTTTTATAACTGATTGATTTTAAAATCGATGGTTAGTTGCTGGCTTAGTGTTCTGTTAGGCTTTATGTTCTTAGACGCAATATTAGTAATATGGTTCAAAATTTATGTCTGTTATTTCCTCAAGGCTTGGACAGCAACTGGCTTTTATCAAGGAGCTGGATAAACTCAAGGCGGTTTATCGAAAAACCATGGTAAAGCCTGATAACAGTCGACAGGAGAACAGTGCCGAACATAGCTGGCATATTGCGGTGCAGGCGATGACCCTGCAAGAGTACGCTGAAGAGCCGGTTGATATTAGCCGGGTGATCAAGATGCTGCTGCTTCACGATATTGTGGAAATTGATGCCGGAGATACATTTGCGTTTGCCGGGACTACCGAGCTGGCTGGTCAGTCAATTAAAGAAATGGCGGCGGCAGAGCGCCTGTTCGGGCTATTGCCACAGGAACAGGCCGATGAGTTCAGGGCGCTCTGGCTTGAATTTGAGCAGGTACACAGCCCGGATGCCCGCTTCGCCAAAGCCATGGACTGCCTGTTACCGGTGATCCAGAATATGGACAGCGAGGGTGGCACTTGGGCAAAGTATCAGGTTACCCGCAGTCAGGTGTTGAGACGGAATCAGTATCTGGAGCACCTGGCCCCCAAACTGTGGTGTTATGTTCTTGAACAGATTGATCACTCTGTCCGTAATGGCTGGCTTCAGGATTGTTGATCTGACCCTGTTAAAAAGGTATTTACCGACTGACGAAGTGCAACAAAAGTGACATACTGCCGCGCTTTCCTGCTTTAGCAAGTTAACTATGCAATCGTCCTTCACCAGCAACTACCTTCCCAAAAACCGCTTCAAGACAGGCCTGGGGCACTTTGTCCTGTGGTTACTTGGCGGATGGAAAATTGAGGGAAACCTGCCGGAACACCTCAATAAATACGTGATCATCGTCGCCCATCACACATCAAACTGGGATTTTGTTATCGGCGTTGCGGTTAAGCTGGTAACCCGTATACGTGTCCGGTTTTTTGCCAAGCACTCGCTGTTTTTCTGGCCCCTGAGTGTGTTGATGCATCGGCTTGGCGGTATTCCCATAGAGCGTGATAAATCCATCAACCGGGTTGATCAGGCCATCGCAGAGATCAACAGCAGTGACCACTTCGTGCTGGCTATTGCACCTGAGGGCACCCGGTCAAAGGTGCAAAAGTGGAAAACCGGTTTTTATCATATAGCGAATGGTGCCAACGTTCCGGTTGTACCCATTGCCTTCGACTTTCAGCAGCGAAAGGTCATTATGGGCGCACCTATGTCCATGTCCGGAGATATTCCCTCTGACTTTGCCAGAATGCATGAGTTCTTTCTCTCTCATCCGGGCAAGCATCCTGAGCTTGGCTGTGATGGACCCTTTGAAACGCCTGATATATACAACAAATAATGTCCGGGCGGTTTGTCTGACAGGTGGTCACTTTTCTTTCCGTGGTGAGTCCGATAGAGTGAAACAGCAATAAAAAGACAAGAAAGGACTCCCATGCCTCTGATTCAGTTTGTTACTCACGACGGCAACCAGTATGAAGCCGACATCGACTCAGGTAGTACTTTGATGCAGGGTGCCGTTGATAACATGATCGATGGCATCCTCGCAGAGTGTGGTGGTGCCTGCTCCTGTGCCACCTGCCACTGTTATATTGATGAAGGGTGGATTGAGATGGTCGGACCGGCTGAAGGCATGGAGCAGGAAATGCTGGATGTTGTCCGTGAGCCGAGAGAAACCAGCAGGCTGAGCTGCCAGGTTGTCGTCACTGATGAGATGGACGGCATGGTGGTTCATTTGCCTGAGTCTCAATATTAAATTCCTCTATTACATCGATCAGGAAGTGGGCAAATTGATGAGTGGTATGCCAGAGCCTGTTGTTTCTTAACAACCCGACGTAGTATAAAGAGCGTTCACGGGGCGTTCTGGTCACATGGGAAATTGAGAACGCCCCGGCTATCCGGGCAGCTGTGCAAACAGTTGCCTGCACAACAGGCCAAAAAATATGGTTTAATAGGCAAGCTGATTCAGCACCTTCCTCTAATTCACCGTTCTCAACCAGAAGCACTCAACGTGACCTTTGCATTCCAGCACTTCAAACACGCTACCTCCGGTTTTTCCAAGTCAGTCACCGGCAACGTTTTCAGGTTTATTCCTCTTCTGTGCTCTCTGTTATTCAGTGGTTGCGGGCTATTGACCAAAGCGTCGGAACGACAGCCGGTCACATTCAGTGAGCTGGAGGGCTGGAGCCAGCAACAGGCCATTGCCGTAAGACCGGCATTGCTGAACAGTTGCCAGCACCTGAACCGTTCGGTGCTGACCGACAACAGCCCCTGGGGCAACTACCAGCAATGGCAATTGCTGTGTAAGGAGCTGATGCAAACCCCCGACCGTCAACTGAAAACCTTTTTTGAGCAAAACTTTACGCCTGTCCAGCTCTCTCCCCAGAAACAAGGCCTGTTTACCGCTTATTACTCCCCGGTTATTCCCGGCAGTCTGAAACCGTCGGAAGATTACCCAATCCCGTTACTGAAACTGCCCCACGATCTGGTCAAGGTTCGCCTGGCTGACTTTGGACTCAGTGGCCCGGGATTGGTGGGGCGGGTTGAGAAAGGCTTCCTGAAACCCTATGGCAGTCGGGCAGAAATCAATCAACAGACAGCGAAAGCCAGCGATGTGCTCCTGTGGCTGAGCAGCCCTGTTGATAAGTTCTTTCTGCAGATTCAAGGGTCCGGGAATGTGGAACTGCCTGACGGTAACATTATTCATGTTGGCTACGCCGGTAATAATGGCCACAACTACGTGGCCATTGGGAGGATACTGAAACAGCAAGGGGAGCTTGAAGAAGTATCCATGCAAACCATCCAGTCATGGCTGGAAAACCATCCGGACCAACGGGAATGGCTGCTCAACCAGAACCCTCGCTATATCTTTTTCAGTTTTTCTGAGGAAGGTGCCATCACCGCTCAGGGTGTGCCTGCTGCCCCGAAAAGAACACTGGCTGTGGATCCATCTTATATCCCCCTTGGCCTGCCGGTATGGCTCGATACCCGCCTCACCGCCACCGGAGAGAAATTCCAGCAGCTGATGGTTGCCCAGGATACCGGCAGTGCCATAAAGGGTCCCGTCCGGGGAGATATCTATATGGGCGCTGGCAACGATGCAGCCTTGATTGCCGGGCCACAGCAGGAGCCTGGCAAGCTATATGTGTTGATTCCCCGATAACCTGCTTTTCTTGATAAATCTGCCTGGACTGAATAATTCCGGGTTAGTGGCATCACAGAACTGGATGAAACTTTCTTCCGTGAATCCTTCAAAGGTCAGAAAAAAGGTCTTCCAAGAGCTGCCAGGAAACGGGGTAATGAGAAGAAGACAGAGTGTCGACAAATCCTCTGGAATACGGATTATAGAAGGTGTTTTTCACCTGCAACGTGTGAATGCATATCACAGCCCTTGTAGGAACTCTTCCATCCAGTCATCGTTGTTGACCAGTTCTGACTCTGTCGCCAATGAATCCAATGTCGCCAATGAGTCCAAATCCCATTCCACTATTTCATCAAGCCCAAGTGGGTCTCTTCTCCTTTTCTCGCTGGCTTCAGTCCATTCTTTCCGTGTTTCTGAATCCACTGCGTAGCTCATTTTGCAGATAGCAGTGCTTAATTCAACATAAGTCATTTGGCTTCGGTGGGGTTCCAGCAGTTCAAGTTCTGCATGTCCCAATTCGCGAAAACGATCCAGAGCTTCCATTGCCGCGTCAAAGTTAGATAGCGGCCCTTGAATGCGACTGTTGGCAACCTGGTTCCCTTGAGTTGGTACGCTTGCCCTTGCTGGAAGTCCTTGCTGAGGGCTTGATGTTACTACTGGCGTTTTTGCTGCCTCAATCTGTTCCAACTTTGCAACCACCGCTTTCTTAACGAGGTCTGGAACAATGCCATCTTTATCATCTTTGATAACCGGGCTGAGT
>NZ_PJPV01000269.1 GCF_002864045.1 Endozoicomonas acroporae | reverse complement strand
TACTGAGTCGAACTTAAGTAGCTAACCATATGAAATCATATATTTCTGACTCCTTGTTCAGGCACTTTGCTTCGTTACAACTCCGGTCACATAGCTACGGCTATGCTCCCTCCGTTGTGCCTCGCATAGCACCTGCCCAAGTAGCCAGAAATATATGATTTCATATGGCCAGCTACTTAACCGGGATTCTAACAGACTTCCCGGGCAAACTTGTCAGTCATTAAATAAAGAAAGTGTCTATCCTGTTAATTCCAACCTGTTTGGAATACTGCCATGCCAGAGCCTTTGTACGAAAGAAATCAGCTGGGCGTTGGTTTTACGTTTCATAATCCGGTCATCTATCTGGATCGCTGGCTAAGCAGCTGGAAAGACGATAAACCCCTGTTGGATATTGGCTGTGGCCACGGAGTTAATACTCACGCAGCCCTGATGCATGGCGCACAGGTAATAGCCACTGATATGGATAAACCAGACTTGTCCAAATGGCTGAAGGACTTGCCTGATACTCAGCAGAAAGCAGTGACCTGCAAAGCAGCAAAACTGCCAGGGAATATCCCTTTTGCCGATAATGCCTTCTGCGGAATTCTCTGCGCTGAAGTTTTCCATTTTCTGGCCAATGAAGAAGTTGCGCCATCTATTAATGAAATTTACCGAATTCTCGAACCAGGGGGCACGCTTCTGCTTACCTGCTGTTCCTGTGACGTTGAAGTGTTGAAAAGTACTGGCCTGAGTAGAGAGATACGTGACGGTGTAAAAAAATCACCGTTAACCGTTACCGGTCAGCGGGATTATCTCAACCTGCTGGCAGAGGCAGCCAAAGCACTTAACTGTCCGGAAATAACCGATCCGGTTTTGGCTGCCCACAAAATTAATATCCCCGGCAGAGACTTTTGTTTTTTTGCGTCCGAACAACTGGAGGTATTAATGAAACATGCCGGATTTGTTATCGAAGTATGCGAACAGGGTGAGGCTCCCCATTATCCGGTATGGAGTCATGGAGATCAGGATCAAATACGGATTATTGCCAGAAAGCCCGCATGATTTGCCGGTTTTATTACGGACGTCGTTTTTTCAAGCCCGGGCTGACAGCCTTAAGGTCACAATGATTACCCCGATCAACCAAAATGCTTCACCTCTGTTTGCAGGCATTTTGCGTTATATCCTCTTCAACAAAGGACAACCTGATCCATTGGTACAAAGTATTACCCGACAAATTAAAAATAAAACATTGTCAACCATTAAGTCATTGTTCTGAATTTCTCCAGAGGCTATAGTAACCCTAATAACCGAGCATTCAGGGAAGCTATGAAAGAATCCGATTTCATTGCCCTCGATCAGAAAATTAACTATCTGGTTGCCCTTTGTCAGAAGCTGACGACTGAAAACAGGCAACTTCGACAGCAGGAGCAGTCCTGGGTAGCTGAAAAAGCGAAGTTGATGGAAAAAAATGACGTTGCACGTACAAAAGTAGAAGCGATGATCCAGCATCTCAGGTCTCTGGAGCACGAGTCATGACGGATAAATCATCAGTGACATCCGTTCATATTCTGGATAAGGAATACCGTGTTGCCTGTCCCAAAGACAATCAGGAGGCACTGTACACCGCTGCCCGTTACCTGAACGAAAAAATGCATGAAATCCGTTCTTCAGGCAAAGTTGTCGGTATTGAGCGAATCGCTGTGATGGCCGCACTGAATATCAGCTACGAGTTAATGCAGAGCCGTCGTCAGAATGAAGATGAGAAGCAGGACACCCAGGAGCACATTGACCAACTGCTGGGTAAACTGGATCAGGCACTGGCATCCGTGGAGCGTTGATCTGATCACCGTTTCTGATGTTCACGAAAACAAAAAAAACTTGCAGACATCTCCTCAATAGTCGATATAATGCCGCAGAAACCTCCCTGGCCTGTTCGCCAGTCATCATACGTCCCGAGCCGATAATACTACCCAGGGAGCTCCTGGCAGGTGCTGGAGCGCAGGTCCGCCTTGTAGCGGAAAGCCCGATTCACCTCAGCAGCCCCCACCGTGACCGTTACGGCCACGGGCAAACGTGGCAGCGGCAGGGTGGGGAGGTTTCATACATACCCTCTCATATCGAACATTCCCCTTATAAATCAGCATATTACAAGACAATCCAAGCAACATAGTACCTTAATACTTCGGAATTTTCCTGATGGGGCAAAGGTATTTGCATGGCGCTTTATCGATCATCACGCTGGCGGAAAGAAACAGCGAATTGATTACGGTAGTTATCCGGCTGTCTCCCTGGAACAGGCTCGACATATACATGGATTGATGACTGCTGCCAGAAAGGATGGCAAAGACATAATGAGTAATTCCGTTAAAATAGAAATACTCAAACAGGTGCTGGGTGAGGATGCTGTCAAAATGGAAGCCCGACCTGAAGGGATGACCCTGAATGAAGTCTATGACAAGTTCATTAAGGATTATGCGGAACCATTGAAACCACGCTGAATAACCTTGGTGTGCCATCGGATGTCACTACTGCTATGACAGGCCATTCAAGAACGGGAATGAAGCGTACTTATAATCATGCTGGTCAGTTACACGCTCTCAGGACCGGCTTTCAAATGTACGCAGACTTTATCGATTTCCTGTGTGAAAGGGAGGTTATCTACTGCAGGCTATTTAAAGCTCAGAAGCCTAGCCTGGAGTTCAAGGAAATCATTGAAACATTCAACTTTCAGAAGTATCTGGTGTCAGGTTTTGACTTTGCATAAAAACAGGCGGATTACTCCGCCTCGTCAAGCAGCCTTTCAATAGCTTCTTCAACTTCATCTCGCCGCCACACCCTCCGGTTGGCGGTGATCATTTTTCCCGGGGGGAAACGGTTTTCTTTAATCAATCGATAAATTGAAGGGCTCGCCAGTGTGGTCATCTTTGTGATGTCCTTCATGGAAACAAGTGCGTTACTGTCCATATCATCCAGCAATTCCCGATGAATCCTGGAGCTCCACCGCCACATAGCATACAGAGGAGGCAATAAAAACTCACCCGCACAATTTATCGACTAAAATTGATCCTTACTAAATCATCGTCG
>NZ_PJPV01000268.1 GCF_002864045.1 Endozoicomonas acroporae | reverse complement strand
GGCAAAGGCATCGTGGTGAAACCGAGATGCTTATGGCTAACCGCAGAAAGGTTTATGAACAAGCCAAAGAACGCCACCCAGAGCGCTGGGGAAAGAGGTCAACAAGGAACTGGGATCTGGCTGATGAAGTCTGGTTGAATCCCGACAGGCCTGCTGATGATCAACTAAGCAAAGCCGCTTAAGTTGAGGCGACAACTATGTTGACAAACACCGTGGATGAGCGAGTTAAACTTACTCAGGCTAACTTATTGTCAACGCTATTTGATGCAATAATATTTAACTGCAACCAAAAACCTCCAGTCAGGGATATTGATGCCCAGGGAATCGCCAACCTGTTGTGGGCCATGGCGAAACTGGTGGACAACGGGCAGGACCGGATACCAGAGTTCAAAGAGGCCGTGGCCGTGTTGTTGCCCCATGTGAACGCACAGAAAAAACAATTTATTCCTCAGGGAATCGCCAACCTGCTGTGGGCCATGGCAAAACTGGTGGACAACGGGCAGGAACGGACACCAGAGTTCAACGAGGCCGTTGTCGCGCTGTTGCCCCACGTGAACGCACAGAAAGACCAATTTAAGGCCCAGGGCATTGCCAACCTGCTGTGGGCCATGGCGAAACTGGTGGACAGCGGGCAGGAGCGGACGCCAGAGCTCAACGAGGCCGTGGCCTCGCTGTTGCCCCACGTGAACGCACAAAAGGACCAATTTATTGCCCAGCATGTTGCCAACCTTCTGTGGGCCATGGCGAAACTGGTGGACAACGGGCAGGAGCGGACACCAGAACTCAACGAGGCCGTGGCCGTTCTGTTACCCCGCGTGAACACACAGAAAGCTAACTTTAAACCTCAGGAAATCACCAACCTGCTGTGGGCATTAGCAAAACTGGTGGACAATGGGCAGGAGCAGACACCAGAGTTCAACGAGGCCGTAGCCTCGCTTTTGCCCAACGTGAACACTCAGAAAGCTAACTTTAACCCACAGGAAATCGCCAACCTGCTGTGGGCCATGGCGAAACTGACGGACAAAGGGCAGAAGCAGACACCAGAGCTCAAACAGGCCGTGGCCGCCCTGTTGCCCCACGTAGACGTACAGAAAGAGCAATTTATTCCTCAGGCTATCGCCAACCTGCTGTGGGCCATGGCGAAAATGATAGACAACGGGCAGGGGCACACACCAGGGCTCAACGAGGCTGTGGTCGCGCTGTTGCCCTACGTGAATGCACAGAAAGGCCAATTTAATGCCCAGGGTATCGCCAACCTGCTATGGGCCATGGCGAAACTGGTGGATATCGTGCAGGAGCCGACACCAGAGCTCAACCAGGCCGTGGCTGCCCTGTTGCCCCTCGTGAACGCTCAGAAAGCTCACTTTAGACCACAGGAAATCGCCAACCTGCTGTGGGCCATGGCGAAACTGGTGAACAGCGGGCAGGAGCAAACACCAGAGCTCAAAGAAGCCGTGGCCGCCCTGTTGCCCCACGTGAACGCACAGAAAGCTGACTTTAACCCACAGGAAATCGCCAACCTGCTGTGGGCCACGGCGAAACTGGTGGATAACGGGCAGAAGATACCAGGGCTCAAAGAGGCCGTGGCCGCGCTGTTGCCCCATATGAATGGACAGAAAGACCATTTTATTCCCCAGCATATCGCCAACCTGCTGTGGGCCATGGCAAAACTGGTGGACAACGGGTACGAGCAGACACCAGAGTTCAACGAAGCGGTGGCTGCGCTGTTGACCTGCGCGATCGTGCAAAAAGCCAACTTTAACCCACGGGAAATCAACAACCTGCTGTGGGCCATGGCAAAACTGGTGGACAACGGGCAGGAGCAGTCACCAGGGCTCAACGAGGCTGTGGTCACGCTGTTGTCCCTCGTGAACGCACAGAAAAACCAATTCAATGCCCAGGGTATTGCCAACCTGCTGTGGGCCACGGCCAAACTGGGTGAACTCGTTGAGCTGAACCTGGCTACCTCTTCGTTCGAATCACTTGTCTATAGAATCAGTGAGAACCTTCAGTTTTCTCAGCAAGAGATATTGATGTCTCTCTGGGGAGTCATGGTATGCTGTGCCAGGTTGTCTCTGGATTCCAATGCCAATAAAAGTGACGTGTTTGAAAAGCATATGGATGACCTGTTCACTCGTCTGGAAAATACATCGCCAGACAATGAAGAGGAACAATCCGTCATGATCATGGCTGCAAGTTGGCTTGGCAGAGCCTGTCCGCTCGTCCCCCATTACCAGACAATCATTTCAAAAAGCCAGGCCGACTTCCGCGAACAACTCCAATCATCTATTCCATCTCTGAAGATTGACGAAGAAAAGAGTCTGAACTCATTACCTCCGGTTGACCTGCTTCTGCCAGATCACAACATAGTGATTGAAATTCAGGGACCGTCTCATTACGTGGGTGGTGATTTCAACACCAGGAAGGGTTCGACTCTGCTTAAAATCGCACTGTTGCAAAAAGCAGGATTTGAGGTCATTGAAATCCCGGTTAACATGCTTTGGAATCAGGATTTAATGAAACCATGTATTGATCAAATAAAGACCAGGATAGGCATCCCCCCACAGGAGCATGGCTCTGTATCACTTAAAAGAGGGTGGACAGGTGCTGCATACGTGACTGCCGAAGAACCTTTAGAAGAGCAAACCAACCCAGCAAAAAAGAAGAAGGAGAGAAGAAGAAAAAGAACAGCCAGTCATCGCCTTCCTCCCATCATGACTCAAGTAAACTTTTCCGCAAAATGAACTTCTGAGCAGAACAGCAGTCTGTTTTTTATATTTTCATGAATTAATGAAATATAATTATGGATAGA
>NZ_PJPV01000267.1 GCF_002864045.1 Endozoicomonas acroporae | reverse complement strand
TGTGCGGGGTGACCGAAATGTCGGTCATGAGCATTTGTGGTTCAAAAAAAATCCATCAGCCACCAAAGAGCGAGAAGGTCAGCAGATCCGGATTAGTCAGCGTCAACTGATCCCGAACTGCTTTCCCATACCACTCATCCAGCACCTGTGCCGCAGCCTTCATAGCCGGAGGCCGTCGTTTGGCATGATGAGCATCCGAAGCCACAAAGTGCACCAGCTCATGGTCCAGCAACCAGCGGGCAGTAGTCTGGGCCTTCTCACCAAAAAATCCGGGAATACAACCGGCAGTCACCTGAAACAATGCGCCCCGTTTTACCAGCGGGAAGATCCGTTCCGGATAAGCCATCAACTCTTTATTCCGTTCCGGGTGAGCAATCACTACCCGCACCTGCTGTCGATCCAGCCACTCCAGCATATGTTCAATCCCCACCGGAATATTGGCATGGGGCATTTCCAACAGCAGGCAGTCGTAACCATCCCACTTCCCGATCATCGGGATACGTTTCTGGCGCAACTGAAACATCAGTTCATCGCTAAAACGAACCTCCGCCCCCATGGCCAGCTGCACACCAATGCCAGCTTGCCGTACATGACCAACCAGCACATCAAAGGCAGGTGCAATGGTGTTGACATCATTATCGTAACGACCAGGATGCATATGGGGCGTACAGACCATCCGCTGGATATCATTGGCTTCAGCTATCCGCAGCAGTTCCAGGGATTGCTCCAGGGTATCGGGGCCATCATCAATGGCGGGGATAATATGGTTATGAATATCGATCATGTTTAAAAGCTATTCACCACAAAGGCACAAAGGTAAAGCATTTTTCGTAAGAGCTTTGCTCTTACCAATCTTTTGCTCTTCTTTGTGTCTTTGTGCCTTTGTGGTTCAAAAAAAATCTTTACTGACGCACCTTACCCGCAGGCGTCGGCATATAACGAGCCAACAAAGCCAGCGCCATCATCACCACAAAGTAAGCCGCATTAGACGGAATCTGCAGATTAAAATCCACCACTGAGTGAATCATAATGGCCAAAATGCCCATAAAAGCGGTAAAACCCATGCCAATCATCATCCGATTACGACGCTGACGCATTGCGGCAATAGCATGCCAGGCTGCCGCCAGCACCATCAGTGCCAGAATGCCATAGGCCCCCTGTGTCAGCATAGTTGTCGCCTCTCCTGAAATT
>NZ_PJPV01000266.1 GCF_002864045.1 Endozoicomonas acroporae | reverse complement strand
AATTTCAGGAGAGGCGACAACTATGCTGACACAGGGGGCTCCGTTCGGACTGAGCTTGTCGAAGTTCGGTGGCACGACTTCGACAGCAATTCCCGACAACCATACGCCTTAAGTCGTATAACATTGTATTATCCAAGCATAATATTTATGGATGAAATACCCCACTCCGTATGAAGACAGAGTTCCTGATTACTTTATAGACACACCGAACACCGCTACAGCAAACCCAAAAAGCCAAGTGTTAGCATTACTAACCGACTGGTTAGTGCTTTAAGAAAAAGAAAACCATTTAATATTATTCAATTAATAAGAAATGGATAGAACTATTTTATCAACTCCCCACCAAATATTGTATGCGCCATCCAAATACAAGCAATTAATACAAGGAGTGTCCTATGCTTGACGGAATTTCACAATCAGCAAAAATGAAGCACCTGACTAAAGAATTACCAGCGCAGCAAGGGGACAATAAAGCTATTGAGCCAACAAGCCATACAAGCCAGGGTCAGTGAGTCCATCACAGAACAGTATCTATTGCTGCAAAACCGGCAAAGCTTGAAGAGTCCGAAAGCCTCAGGTTATCGATGGCGGTGTTTGTCAACATAGTTGTCGCCTCAACTTAAGCGGCTTTGCTTAGTTGATCATCAGCAGGCCTGTCGGGATTCAACCAGACTTCATCAGCCAGATCCCAGTTCCTTGTTGACCTCTTTCCCCAGCGCTCTGGGTGGCGTTCTTTGGCTTGTTCATAAACCTTTCTGCGGTTAGCCATAAGCATCTCGGTTTCACCACGAT
>NZ_PJPV01000265.1 GCF_002864045.1 Endozoicomonas acroporae | reverse complement strand
GTCATGCCTTATGTGATGTCAAAAGTCGGCCTTCGCGTACTATTACTGTGCGTTAAACGATATGAAACGTTAGTCAGTCAGGAGTCCCGGACAACTCATGGGACTTCTGATTGATTACAGCCAGTAAACACCTCCCGGAACCGGAATTTGCATCCTCAGATTCACAGGGGTATTTTGTCATCATCCATATAAAGGCGCGGCTCTCTTTCCAGCTGAACCCCAAACTTTTCATTTACTTTTTGCTGAACCTGCCTGGAGAAAGACAGCACATCCCGACCAGTGGCACCACCGTGATTCACCAGAACAAGAGCCTGTTTCTGGTAAGTCCCCACACAACCCTCCCGCTCTCCTTTCAGCCCGGCCTGATCAATCAGCCAACCAGCGGCCAGTTTCCAGTTCTGCCCAAGGGGATAAGCGACGATATTCGGATATTCCTGCTTCAGGCGATCCATCTCTGACGGTGATACCTCCGGGTTTTTGAAAAAGCTGCCAGCATTACCCACCTCAGAGGGATCCGGCAACTTTTCCCGGCGAATATCACAAACAGCCCGACTGATATCCACTGCGGAGGGAGCCTGATCACCCAGACGTCTGGCAAGCAGATCACCTAACTGGCCATAGCCCAGATTGGGTTTTAATGTTGCATCAAGATCCAGGGTCACAGCGACAATAATGTACTGATCACGCTTTTCCCTTTTGAATACCGAATCGCGATAACCAAAGCGGCAACTTTGCCGATCAAAATACTCAACCTGCCCGGATTCCAGGTTCATCGCCTCCAGCGAAACGAAAGAATCCGTCAACTCAACACCATAGGCACCAATATTCTGGATAGGTGCAGCGCCAACGTTACCCGGTATTAAGGAGAGGTTTTCCAGCCCATAGGCCTGATTATCCAGAGACCATAAAACAAACTCATGCCAGTTCTCTCCCGCCTCAGCCCTGACCCGAACACAATCCTGATCACGACTCAACACGGTTTTTCCCTTGAGATTAACGTGCACAACCAGGGCATCAAGAAAATCACCAAGCACCACATTACTGCCACCGCCCAGGGGAATAACCGGCAACTGCTTTTCCCTGGCAAAAGCCAGTGCCGACTGCAATTCAGCAACCGTATTTGCCTCAGCGTAGTATCTGGCAGTAGACGGCAAACCCAGGGTATTTCTCTCCACCAGGGAATAGTTGTCGCAAATCTTAACCGGGAAGTTCATTAATAGTTGATTCAATAGAAATTGGAGACAAAATGGAGGTGCTAAGTAGTTAACAAAATGGAATCGTATTTTCTGGCTAAGTGGGCAGTTACTATGCAAGGCACAACGTAGGGAGCATAGCCGTAGCTATGTGACCGTAGTTGTAACGCCGCAGAGTGACTGTCCACTTAGTCAGAAAATACGATTTCATTTTGTTAACTACTTATTTATGGGTTTTCTGCAAATGATCCAGCAACGCAACCCCACCCAGCTCAACCAGATTAAGTACCCGCTCAAATCCTTCGTACCCCTAAAACAGGCGTTCTTTTAAACGCAGGAATGAATAGCCAGTACATAAAGATGCCCAGGCAGTTGGCGACGATATCCCAGAACGATGGGTGGCGATAGTCGGTAAGGGATTG
>NZ_PJPV01000264.1 GCF_002864045.1 Endozoicomonas acroporae | reverse complement strand
TTATGAACGCCAAGATTGTCAGCCATAGCTTGTAAAGAAAGACCAGTTTTCAGTAGTGCCTGAAGCTGATATCGTTTGCCTTGAGTCAGCTGTTCGTAGTGTTTGGTTTGAGTGCTCATTCCAGACTTCCATTTCAGAGTGTGACAACTTAGAAATCTACCGACAGCTGTCTCACATCTCAAGTTTCAGCCTGTTGCACTTATTGTATTACTCCAGCGTTAACCAGTCTGTTGACGATCAAGAATATCCAGTACCGTGGCAATTTTATTGTCCAGCTCGGACCACTCTTCGTCTGCCACCGAGTCCTTCACAATACCCGCACCGGAGTAGAGCATCAGGGCATTATCAGCCAGACGGGCGCTGCGAATAGCCACACTGAAATCACTCTTTTGAACACCAACAATCCCACACACACCAGCATACAAGCCACGAGCGTAGGGTTCGTTGGCGGCAATAAAGGAGAATGCGTCCTCTCTTGGAGCGCCCCCCACTGCGGGGGTCGGATGAAGTAGGTCCAGCAACTGTTGATCACTCACGTCGTGGTTCAGTACGCCACGAATCTGGTAACGCAAATGCTGAATATGGCGCAATTTAACAATCGAGTGGCTGCGATCCGCTTCCAGGGACTGACAGAGGGGTTGCAGCCTATGGCAGATATCATCCAGAACCAGACGGTTTTCATGGATATTTTTACCATCGCTCATCAGCAGGCTTTCCAGCTGAGCATCTTCAAGCAGGTTCTGACCGCGGACAATGGTACCTGCCAGGGCCTCGGTAGAAATAATATTTTCCAGTCGCTTCACCAGTCGCTCCGGAGAGCAGCCAAAAAACGTTTGCCCCTGCCCCTGAAACAGGAACTGATAGGAATGCGGGTTCGCCTGCTGCCATGCGTAAAGTAATGAGAATGGGGAGAGACGCCCCTCAAGTTTCAGACACGTTTCCCGGGAAAGCACCACCTTATCCAGTACGCCCGATGCAAACGCCTGCCGGGCCTTGTCCACCAATTGGTTCCAGACATTGGCGTCTGGCTGGGAACCTGCGAGCTGAAAGGTAAAGTCAGCCTCGGGTAACTGCTGGCAATAGTTGAGTGCTGCGATAATCTCCAGAGCCTTGCGAATACTGCCATGGTATTCCGAAGTATTGTCAGACCTGAGGTTCACACCCAACACCGTTCCCTTGCGAGTCTGAACCAGTTCCAGCAGTGGCAGGATGACCCTGCCATAACCAAAAGCAGGCCAGATTGACGCGTCATCATCCGCAAAAGAGAGGTAGCAAAGGCAGTGACTGCTCCTATGCGCCGGCAAATGGCTCAGGATTTTGTGAGCACTGGCAAATGCACAAGCCAGGTCCTGTCGGCAGGATAATGTTTCTGACCAGCTGTAACCGAACGCCGCGATAGCATGATCGCCTTCCCGGTCTCTCCAGAACGCTTTTTCACAGCCATCCTGTGCCGCCAGAAAGCCCTGCAGGTAAATGGCGGGGAAAGGTAGCTCAATTCTGACCAGCCGCTTTTCAGGCACAGGTTGAGATAACAGCTTTTCCAACTGTTCCACCATCAATGCCAACTGAGTCTGAACTACACTGGTCAAGACATCCTGCCAATAAGATCGTTAAAAAAAAGACATCGTAAGATAACGAAATTGTACGTAGATTGGCCACCGGTATCTGGATCGTATTTACCGAGAAAAGCCATAACATCCCTAAGGGTATAACCGACTGTTGGCAATAGTAGATGAATTTTTCAACGTAACTTTTTATCATTGCATTTTTTTCAACGCTGAAATTCATGCCTTTCAGCAGAACTGAACCCTTGATCAGTTTCATCAGCACGGGTAACTATTCACCATGGCCACCAATGGAGAGTCAGCCAGACAATGGCTGGAGCAGAACAGGGAGCAGATCTCGGAGGAACGAATTCTCCAGATTCGCAGTAACCTGATAAAAAAAATAAATCAGTTGGCGGATGCTGAGGACCTGACTGTATCGGATGAACATCAGGGGTTGCTGGAGGCCCTTGATGTGATGGATGCCTGGCTTCAGGAGCGCGCAACACCTCAGGAAACAGCAGCGGAAGCTTCAACGCTGGATTACAGCCCGCTTATTCAGGAGCCGTCGGAAACAGTCCCTCAGCTGACTCAGGAAGAGAAGCTGCGCCGCTTCCAGAATCTGCTGAAGGGCACAAAAAAATAACGGCAAATGGTGAGGTTGCGCTCAGGCAACCTCACCAACCGGCTGCCGGGGCATTACACTTTCAACCGCTCACACTCCTCAACGACCCGGTCGTAGGTCCAGTCCCCGCCACCGGGATGCTTCACCTCGTGTTCAATCAGCTTCTGGCACATCTGCATAGGGTTCAATCCCTTTTTTGCCAGTCGCTCCAGAGTCTGCTTCAGCTCATTGTCTGCTTCACTGAATTCCTGAGCGCTTCGGGATCCTTTCTTTCTGACTGCAACTTTTATTTGCTTCATCGTCACTCACCTAAAACAACGTGGGCCTCTGGCAGGCCACCCTGAAAGCCCCGGCAAGAATAGCAGCGGGGTGATCTCTTCTCAGGCAGCCTCCCGGATAATCTATACTCTATTCTTAGATTCTGCGCGCAGTAAAGCAGGAGTTTACCATGAAACGTCTTTACTACCTGACCGGCTCTTTGGACAGCGTCACCAAAATTACTGAAGACCTGCACCGGGATGGCATCACCAACTGGCATCTCCATGTTTTAAGCCGAAACGAAGCTGGCCTGTATCACAAGCAGGTTCACAGTGCCAATATGCTGCAGGAAAACGATGTCATTCACTCCGGAGAACTGGGAGCCCTCATTGGCGGTGCTGTCGGCCTGCTGGCGGCCACAGTGATTGAGTGGTGGAACCCAATCGGGGTAGAGATCCCGCTACCCGCCCTTCTGGTGGTCGCTGGCGTATTTACCATGTTTGGAGCCTGGAGTGGTGGATTGGCAGGGATCACCCGCGAGAATTACAAAACGGCCCGATTCCACGATGATCTGGTAAAAGGCAAACATCTGATTATGGTGGATGTTTCCAGACAACAGGAGCAGCGGGTGCGCTACCATCTGAGCAAATATCATCCGGAAGCTTCTCTTGCCGGTGTAGATACCACCCTGACACTGCCTTTCAGCCCTAACTTCTGGCGTTATCCGCGCCATAATTAGTGAGTAAATGATTTCAATGAGTTTGACGGATTTCGTTATTATAAGTCTCCGGACTCCGTTCGTCCTGAAGCTTGTCGAACGGCGCATACTCCGGCTCCCGATAGATCGTGCCAAACACCCTTCGTCCGTTCATCCTGAGCGGGGTCGAAGGGCGCTCAGGGTGAACGGAGATTGTACACATCAAGCTCCTTGAAACGATGTATTAGTTAATAACCGGCTTATCCATTATGATTTCACCAGCGTCTGCACCTCCTGAAAGGTTTCGGACTCCGCATCAGAAGGTGCTTTTCCCAGCAGGCTAAACACCAATATTGCCACTGACGCCGCGATAAAACCGGGAATAATCTCGTAAACTTCAAAAATTCCCCCACTGAGCGAACGCCATACCACCACAGTTACCCCACCCACAACAATACCGGCAAGGGCTCCCAATCCATTCATTCGCTTCCAGTAAAGGGAGAACAGCAGCGCAGGACCAAAGGCGGCACCGAACCCTGCCCAGGCATAAGACACCATCTCCAGCACAGAACTGTCCGGGTTTAGGGCCAGCACCGTGGCCAGCACCGCAATACCGACAACGGCAATACGACCAACCAACAGCATCTCACCCTGAGTAGCATTGGGACGCAGCATATTGCGATAAAAATCCTCTGCTACCGCAGTAGAACAAACCAGCAACTGAGAATCTGCGGTACTCATAATGGCGGCCAGAATCGCGGCCAGGAGAATACCGGCTATGACCGGGTGAAAGAGGGTATTCACCATCAGCATAAAAATAGCTTCCGGGTCGTCTAATACCAATCCCTGCCGCTGGGTATATATGATTCCGGTTAAACCAACCAGCAAGGCACCCAGCATACAGATTCCAGTCCATGAAACCGCAATACGCCGTGCCAAGGTTAGCTGATGACTGGACTGCACCGCTTTAAAACGCGCCATAATGTGTGGCTGGCCAAAGTACCCCAGCCCCCAGCCCAATAATGACAAAACCGTAACCACAGAAAGCGCTTCCCCCCGAACATCAGTGAACATGCTGGTCAGATGGGGGTTCAGTTGGTTAATGTCGGTCAGCACCTGCCCGGCACCTCCGGTAACTTCCAGCACGGTCACCGGAACGATCAGCAGCGCTGCCGACATCAGCAGGCCTTGCACCAGATCGGTCCAGCAGACCGCCAGGAAACCACCAAACAGGGTGTAGGAGACCACACTCAACATGCCAAGAATCACTGCCAGCTGGTAGTCGAAGCCAAAAACAGATTCAAAGAGTTTGCCACCGGCTACCAATCCTGAACTGGTGTAAAAAAGAAAGAAAATCAGGATAAAACCCGCACTGACCGGTTGCAGAATATACTTCAGATCGGAGAAACGGTTGGAAAAAAATTCGGGAAGCGTCAAAGAGTCATTCGCAACTGCACTGTAAATTCTTAAACGACGGGCCACCAGAAGCCAGTTCAACCAGGTTCCTCCCAGTAGCCCCAGCCCCAGCCAGATCGCCTCAAAACCAGCTGCAAACGCATACCCTGGCAGGCCCAATAATAGCCACCCACTCATATCAGAAGCACCGGCGCTTAATGCCGCCGACCACGGCCCCAGTGAGCGTCCGCCAAGAAAATAGTCAGAAGAGTTTTGGGTTCTCTGCCAGGCAATATAACCAACCCCCAGCATGGCAATAAAATAGATCAGGAAGGTTATGGTTATTTGTATTTGGTTTTCCATGATGGCTAAACTCTTGGTGTATATATCTTCAACGTTAGCCCACATTTATTTGTTCAATTCAGTTGGAATACCTGCTGATTTAATTAGTTATTTATTAAATAAAGTCTGCCAAAAATATGACTCTTAGCCCTGAGATAATAAATTATTTTGATTAAAAGCTGCCCTTATATTGATCCAGTTAAGGTACGCTATTATTCACAAATGAACTTATAATTTGTGGATACAGACATGGACAGTCAACGCATATCACCCCCCTCCTATAACCAGATAAAATTACCTGACCAAAAACCAGCAAGGTACGTTGGAATTGAATCAGGCAAGGACAGTAAAATATTGGATAGTCATGGGAAGCTGGTTTCCAAATGGGGAAGAAAGATTGAGAATTACCTTAAAATAGAGCGAATTAATCCAGAAAAATATGCTCGCAGTCAAAAAATGCATAAGTTCCAAGAGTCCATGACCAACAGACGGGTCAAACTTTTAACACAAGAAGTTCAAAATACATCGGATCATATTGATAGTATCTTGAAGCTTCCTGACGAAATTCCAGATGACTGTGAATTTATTAGCCATAAAAAATTCCAGAAACTTGTTCAATCAGATGTTAAGAGATATCTCTCTTATGAAATCAGATCCTGCAACTCGGGAGAAAAACTCCTTAAATTATACGAGGAAGTAAAGAGACTCGGAGATCAGCATCGCCTGCCACCCAAAATAACAGATCCGCTAATTAAAAAAATTAATGCTCAAATGGCAATACTTGTTGAGAAAATGCCAAATCACCTCAGAAGCATTGATCCTTGTAAAGAAGATACTCCAACCCTTGAATTGACCAAGCAAAAGTGTGAAGTGGTAAAAGGTCTGTACAAGGCTGCCAAAACGATTGGTTACGACTTATGCAAAGAGCATAGAAAAGCACTAAGAGATACGATGATTGACATGTTTTCCGAAGATGTTGAAAAAGTAGCGACTTTGTGCAAAACAAGAAATAACCTGAAAGAGAATAAATATTTATCAGATCAAATTATAGAGGTAAGGAATTCAATAATACGTCCATTCTTGGAAGAAGCTGCTACAAAAACTAATAAGTATTTTAAGAAAGTCGAAAAAAGCACAGATGTACAAATAAAAGATTTAAAAGCACAACGTGAAATAATACCCATAATAATTACAAAACTTAATAAAACACTAACAAATGCCTATCAAATCATAAAAAATGAGGCGGAAGCAACGGCAGGTAAAGTAAATTTATTAGAAGGCAAAAGAAAACAATCAAAAGATTCAATACAAAAAATCGAAGAAAGAGAAGCCAATAAATTTAATGATTTTAAAAGACTACAAAAAGAATATAAAAACCTGTATGAAATATTGACTTCCAAGCTGGAACAATTTGATTCCAGTGTCGAAATATATTTTAAAGACCAACCAGATCAGAAACCAGAAGCCCTCACACATCCTGAAGCATTCCTGACTGCTTATAGAGGAGTAGAATTAACCAAACCATGGGAAAGCCTACAAGACCTGAATCCAACAGAAACCAATTCGAATTTGGCTTTACAATCCTTCAATCATGCTTGCATTGATAATCACTTTAAAGAACTTGTGTCTGAGGAACAGGGCTGGTTACCTGAAGAGGAAATAAAAAAACTCAAAAATCATGTTCAAGGATCAGTAACAGAATACTCTGATCATAAAGAAGTCTATGATCAATTGGTTATTGCGCACACCGCCTGTGAGCTGGCCAGTAATGCTTATCAAAAAGCCACGAAGTATGAGACAAAAAATGCCAGAAAGGCTCGTCGACAAGCCAAAATAGTGCAAGGCACTGTTACTTCGCAACAGCTTGACACAGCAAAACAACTGAGAATGTTGCATGCAAAGCCAGTAACCAATAAAACTGACCACATCGGTGTTGCTGCCAAGCCCGACGCTGAAATGGATGAAAGCAATAATCACTCTTTGAGTAGCAGTTCTGCTGACTCAAGTAACAAAGCTCCAGCAGTAAGTGATGCTGAAGTACCTCAAGACAGTATTGACGCAAACATTACCTCAGGCCTGCATCAAGAATCAGCTACTGAAAAGCCACAGACCTTACAAGCCAAAAAAGTATTACCACCAATACCTCCACGACCCGAAGAACAAACACCACCAAAACGCCCAAAACGACCAACATCAAATCGCCCAACTTGGCCAGCACCAAAACCGCCATCTTCTGAAAACAGAACAAGTGGTGGAGTTAAAGGCCAAACCGATGGTAGTAAATCAGTACCGACACCACCACCGCCGCCACCACCTCCAGCACCACCGGTGCCACCACCTCCAGCACCACCGGTGCCATCAGCAGGAGGCCAAACCAAGAAAGGCAGTAGTGACGTTAAAGCTCAAGAGCGCAGAAAAGCACTTTTAAGTGATATTCGCTCTGGAGCAAATTTAAAGAAATTACCAGAGGATCTAAAAAATGATAGATCTGCAGTGAAATTCAATGATGTTAAAGGTCGAAATCAAGATAAAGCATCTGGACTTGAAAAGGGTAATAGTTCCGCTACAAGCTCTAAACAACCTGGTCAAGAGAGCAAGGGAATCGACATTGCTGGTGCCTTGGAAAAAGCCTTCACAGATAAAGGCTTCTTGGCAGGAGCCATGAAGAAAAGAAGAAATCGCATTAATCCTGATGATGAGTGATACTACTAACCCTAAAAAGTTTGTAGAAATAGCTCTCATGTAAGACTGCATAAAAAAATCCCGATTGATTAGTCAACCGGGATTTTCTATTTGGTGCCTGGCGATGACCCACTCTCACATGGGGAGACCCCACACTACCATCGGCGATC
>NZ_PJPV01000263.1 GCF_002864045.1 Endozoicomonas acroporae | reverse complement strand
CGGGCTTATGCCATTTGTCATCTACCGGATGGTTCTGGGTGTGGTGCTGCTGATTTGTATATGACAGATAAGACTGGTCAGCTAAAGAATTGGGGTGATGTCCTGATTAAGTAGTTGGCCAAATGGAATCGTATATTTCTGGCTAAGTGGGCAGTTACTATGCAAGGCGCAACGTAGGGAGCATAGCCGTAGCTATGTGACCGGAGTTGCAACGCCGCAGAGTGACTGCCCACTTAGTCTGAAATATATGATTTCATTTGGTTAACTACTTACCGTCAGTATCTCAAGTTTGGATATTTGCGGTAAATTTCTGAAAGAAACGTGAGGATGTTATCTTGCTTTCACAGGATTCAACATCCTGCATCAGTTTTTCAATTTTTTCAGGGAATAATGCTATTGCCAATTGTCCCATGAGTCCTTCGATATCATTGAGGCGTTGAAAGGTTTTAGGTGAAAAGTCTTTTGGTTCCATCGTAAGTGCTCGTTGTGACGTCCATATCTTTCTTATGTTGGATTCCGGGTTGAGCAGATCTCTTCGCAGTGATTGTGCAAGTGCAGGTTTGGTACATTGTTCAGACCATTTTCCAAACAGGTCTATGATCTCTGAACTCTCAATTTCCTGTTGCTGTTTACCAGGGATGGCTGCGGGAATGCTCAATCTGATTTCGTCCAGTAACTGCGGCAGCCGTCTGTTGTCTCCATCAATCATCGCCAGCAAAAGTTCCGAACAGTGTTTATTAAATCCGGTCGCTGATAGAGTATTACTCTTCGCGACATGAACTTTGATGGTTCTGGTTTTTAATGGTTTTTCAAGCCAGAAAATAAGTTTATTGAAAAGAGTCCGGACGCTTTGCCAAATAGCGGTTTTTCTTCCATGAAATAACTTCCCGGCACTGGCTGCCCGGACGTTGTCTTTGTGGGGTTGAATTTTCTGTGGTGAGGGAGAGGTTGGTTTATTGACCGGGTCCATGGCTAATCCTCTTGCTTTATTATTCGGTACCGCTAAATTGATAGTAGTTTGATCTGAGCGTTGCTTTTCCTTCTGCATCGCCCTTTTTTTTCATCGAAATGGTGTGTTTTGTACCGACATCATTCTTTGTTGTCGTGTATTGTTTAAAGCCAGAGGGCAGATGACTCAGTTGCTTTTTATGATAATTTATCAATCTCATAATCTACAGTAGCGGGGCATAGTGCAGCAAATGGTGCAGCAAATATTTCTGGCTACTTGAAGGATGCACGATTTTACCCTGGTCCAAAATACACTGAAATTGGTGATGCGCCTATGTATGCTATGCATAAAGAGAATCTGGTCGGTTGTCAGTGGGTGGAGTCACCTGTCGGGCGTCTCAACGTAATGGCCTCTGCTGAGGGCGTTGTTTCTGTTAAACGTATCAATAATCATGGCTTGCAGGCTGAAGCCAGCACGGCTGAACATACATCGGTTGCCGTGCAACAGGCTATTAATCGTCATCTTGCTCAGGCCAGAGATGAGTTGGAGTCCTACTTTCGCGGAGAGTTGACCCGCTTCACAGTGGCGCTGGATCTTCGTGGTACCGACTTTCAGCAGCAGGTATGGAGTGCGTTACAGCAGATTGGCTATGGCAAGAGCTGTTCCTACCAGGATATTGCCAGCAGCATCCGTCGGCCTAAAGCGGTCAGGGCCGTGGGAGCCGCCAATGGTGCCAACCCGGTGGCGATCATTGTGCCCTGCCACAGGGTGATCGGAAAAAACGGTAAACTGACCGGTTATGCCTATGGGGTTGAGATAAAGAGGTATCTGCTGGATCTTGAGCAGGGTAATAGAAGGGAAGGGAGATAGTCAGGGGGGCTGGCTTTTCATGAAAAAAGCCAGCCTGGGTTGCTGTCAGAGCCAGCCGCCCAGGTCTTTCCAGCGGTTCACAATGGTGCAGAACAGTTCAGCGGTTTTTTCCGTATCGTAACGGGCTGAGTGAGCCTCTGATTTATCAAAATCAATATCCGCCTCGACACAGGCTTTGGCCAGCACCGTTTGTCCATAGGCCAGACCTGCCAGCGTAGCAGTATCAAAGCAGGAGAACGGATGGAACGGATTCCGTTTCACATCACAGCGCTCAGCCGCCGCCATGACAAACCCCAGGTCGAACGACGCATTGTGTCCAACCAGTACCGCCCTGTTGCATCCCTGGCTTTTTACCGCTTTACGGACGGAACGGAAAATCTTGTTGATGGCCTCCTCTTCCGCCATGGCAATCCGCAGCGGGTGAAAGGGGTTAATACCAATAAAGTCGATAGCGGCCTGCTCAATATTGGCGCCTTCGAATGGCTTGATATGGTACGACTCCGATGGGCCCGGGTGGATAAAACCGTGCTCATCCATTTCAATCACGGTGGCTGCAATTTCCAGCAGTGCATCTGTAGCGGCATTGAAGCCGCCGGTTTCCACATCGATTACCACAGGCAGAAAGCCGCGGAATCTGTTGGCCATGGAGTGGCTGTCATCGGCCCTCAAAGGCTTCTCCTTACTCATTAACTGTAAAAAAATACCGCAGGTTGCCACCAGGTTATTAGGGCAGCAAGAGCGGGATTTTTCCTCTGCTCACGGCTGTTTAGCCAATGGCTATGATTTGAGCCGCCAGGATACGGTTTCTCCGGCTCTCAGAGGTTTCACCCGGTTATCACCGAAGGCAATGGATTCTGGCATGACCCAGTCCTCTTTCACCAGGGTAATGGTGTCATGGTTTCTGGGCAGGCCATAGAAATCGGGGCCATTGAAACTGGCAAAGGCTTCCAGTTTATCCAGAGCGCCCATCATTTCAAAGGCCTCGGCATAGAGTTCAATGGCTGCCGGTGCTGTATAGCAGCCTGCACATCCACAGGGGGACTCTTTGGCTCCAATGGCATGGGGAGCAGAGTCGGTTCCCAGAAAAAAACGACGATTGCCGCTTACTGCGGCTTCCAGCAGCGCCTGCTGATGCTGGTTTCTCTTGAGAATTGGCAGGCAGTAATAGTGAGGTTTGATACCACCAACCAGCATGTGGTTGCGATTATACAACAAATGATGGGCGGTAATGGTAGCCCCCAGGTTTTCTCCCCCTTCACTGACGAATCGGGCAGCATCAGCCGTGGTGATGTGTTCCATGATGATCTTCAGGGTCGGGAAGCGTTCTACCAGTTTAACCAGGTGGCGGTCAATAAAGGTCTTTTCCCGGTCAAAGATATCGATGTCGGCATCGGTAACTTCACCATGCACCAGCAATGGCAGACCACACTCCGCCATGGCTGCCAAAGCGCCGTAAATGTTCTCGAGACGGGTGACGCCGGCATCAGAATGGGTGGTTGCGCCTGCAGGATAAAGTTTCAGTGCCACCACATCACCACGTTTATGGGCATTCAGGATAGTTTCAGGGGACGTTTTATCGGTCAGATACAGCGTCATTAATGGTTGAAATGCCGAATCAGCAGATACCTGTTCGAGAATGCGCGCCTTGTACTGGCTGGCCAGATCGGCATCCGTTACCGGTGGTACCAGGTTGGGCATAATGATCGCCCGGGCAAAGGTTCTGGCGGTGGCTGCCACCGTTTCCGTCAGAACATTGCCATCACGAAGGTGGAGGTGCCAGTCATCAGGGCGGGTAATGGTCAGTAATTGGCTCATTTTGGAAGGTACCTGTTCCGGTTATATATGATCGAACCGGATGGGCATCCTAGCGAAAAAAAGGCCATGTTGATAGTAGGGGCCTGAGAAAAGAGGCATAAAAGCAGCGGTTTAACCCGTATTTATGGCCTTTTGATGTTATGATTCCCGGGCTTTATCGACACTGACTCCGGCTTAGGCCAAATAATGATGAAAGCGTCTTGGCGAAGCGCTATTTATGAATTATTATTCACAAAAAAAGAATATTTATCCTTCACTGTTGACAGATTCCTGTTGCGGTATGTCGTTGGAGTTGAGCAATGAAAAAAATTAATAAAGTGGTTCTGGCCTATTCCGGCGGCCTGGACACCTCAGTGATCGCAAAATGGCTGGAAGACACCTATCAGTGTGAAGTGGTTACCTTTACTGCGGACCTGGGGCAGGGTGAAGAGGTAGAGCCAGCCCGGGCCAAGGCAGAAGCCCTTGGCATTAAACAGATCTACATTGATGACCTGCGCGAAGAGTTTGTCCGTGACTTTGTCTTTCCCATGTTCCGGGCCAATACCATTTACGAAGGCGAATACCTGCTGGGAACCTCCATTGCCAGGCCACTGATTTCCAAGCGCCTGATTGAGATTGCCAATGAAACCGGTGCCGATGCCATTGCCCACGGTGCCACCGGTAAAGGGAATGACCAGGTGCGATTCGAGCTGGGTGCTTATGCACTGAAACCGGGGGTTCAGGTGATTGCACCCTGGCGTGAGTGGGACCTGAACTCACGGGAAAAACTGCTGGCTTACTGCGATGAGCACGGTATTGCGGTGGAGCGCAAGAAAGGCAAATCGCCTTACTCCATGGATGCCAACCTGCTGCATATCTCCTACGAAGGCGGCATTCTGGAAGACCCGTGGGCGGAGCCGGAAGAAGAGATGTGGCGCTGGTCGGTAGCGCCTGAATCCGCCCCGGATGTGCCGACCTATCTGAATCTGAGCTATCGCAAGGGGGATATTGTTGCCATTGATGGGGAGGCAATGACGCCAGCCCGGGTGCTTGCCTTCCTGAACCGGATTGGTGGTGAAAATGGCATTGGCCGTCTGGACATTGTTGAGAACCGCTATGTGGGCATGAAGTCCCGGGGCTGTTATGAAACGCCCGGAGGCACCATTATGCTCAAAGCGCACCGGGCCATTGAATCCATTACCCTGGACCGGGAAGTGGCCCACCTGAAAGATGAGTTGATGCCGCGCTATGCCAAACTGATCTACAACGGCTACTGGTGGTCGCCGGAGCGGGAAATGCTCCAGAAGATGATTGATGAAAGCCAGGAGCCCGTGAATGGTGAAGTTCGCCTGAAGTTGTATAAGGGCAATGTCACGGTGGTTGGCAGACGTTCTGATGACTCGCTGTTTGATGAAACTATTGCAACCTTTGAGGACGATGCCGGAGCCTACAACCAGGGGGATGCTGAAGGGTTTATTAAGCTGAATGCATTGCGGTTAAGGATTGCGGCGAATAAAGGACGAAAATTAGACTGAAAAGGGTAAGCCTGCATTTTCGGGTGCAGGCCGTTATCAGTATTATTGAATTAATCCACCATTTGCCAGGCTGTTCAGCCCTGTTGAGCTGAACTGATCAAAGCAGGTCAACAGTTTATTTTCAACTAAACTACCCTCTGCAGTGGTCATCTTGCTCAGCTATTCTCGGACAGCCTCTTGGGAATGCTTCTGTCCCAAGCTTAATGTTTATTCTAATATCGTTGTTTAATGAAGAAGATTTACAGATAATGTTCCGAACGTATCATAAATTAATGCAGACGACGGGAGGTACAAATTTCGTAGAATTACCTCTTGTGACTGATAGCAGCACACCATCAAGGTCTCGCTATTCAGGTCGGGACTTATCAAGACAAGAACCTATTGAACTAAACCTCCCACCCATTGATACATCTGGACCTTATCCGGAGGTAGCACTCTTAAAGAGAAAAGTGTCTCAAATTGCAGGTTCAGTAGTGGATGAGAAATTAAAAAGAAGACGACCAGAGCATGAAAATGGGCACCAACACAATTCGTCGATTAACACTTTAGAACAACTGAAGGCTCTTTGCCGGAAAAGAAACATCATCATCAAACCCACGTTAGATAAACTGATTCATTCATGCCCGAATGAGTCGCAGATGCAACTGTTCTCTAAGCTTGGCATTTATTTTAGTCATTTGAACGATGCTGTTAAGAATACAGGTACGATTACCAGCATGCTATTGTGCGGAGAAGGAACCCAAAAAACAAAGCGACAAATTAACCGGTTTTTGAGTACTGACGACTGTGATATCAAAGCAGTTGCACTTTCTCCAGTTGTTAAATCCATTTCTTCTATCTGTCATGGTTATGGCTTTCCCAAAGCCAGAGACGTGGATGCTCTGCTGAAGCTACCGAGTCTCCAGAAGGATGGTCAGCTTGACCGGAAACGACTGAGTTCTATTTCTTCCGCCAATCATGGTAAAGGTGTTCCCAAAATCGTGGAAAACTACTGAAAAGTCAGCTAATCCAATGATAAACCCTGATAATTTTCTGAAATATGAACTGATAACATTCAAGGGTGAAAAACAGGTATTCCTGGATTTGATGGGCCTGTTCATGAAAGTCAGATCACCAGAAAATATTTCCCCTACCTCATTGATACCTCATTTTTAATAATTAAATCTGTGAAATTGAAAAAGCAGGCCATACTGAGTAATCGGTTATACGATGAGGTCATATAAAATGCCACCGGTGACCAGTCAGCCTGCTGTAAAAGTGCCTCAATCTTGCCGGAGTAAAAAACAGAAAGTCCGCGCTGCCGGGGCGTTAGCCTCCTCAGTCCATGGGCTTTCAGGTCGTTCAGGAAAACCCATTAGCACCAGGACAGTGGCATCATCGGCTAAACGATATGCCATGAATCCAGAGCAGGCAAAGTTCAGAAAAATAGCAACGAATACAGTAAAGATATTGAACGATCAAGCGTTAAGGTTACATGGTAAAACAATAGATCTTAAAGCAACCATTGATTGGTGTATTGCCAATACCCGGTTCTATGCTCCCAACGACGCCATTACCCTTCAGCCCCGCGCAGATTACTTCTTTCCCGATACTGATATCCAGGTTATGGGGGAAACCTCTCTGGCAGCGTGTCACCGGCTTGTCAGGGAGAACGGCAAAGATCACGTGGCTTGCCTGAATTTTGCCTCTGCTGTTGAACCCGGGGGTATGTTCCGGGAAGGGACCAACACCCAGGAAGATAGCCTGGCAAGAGCCTCTGCACTGTTTGCTTCTCTGGACAGTGACACAGGAAAGCAGATGTATGCTTATAACAAGCAATATCAATACACCAATCGAGGGCTTTATTCTGATACGATCCTGTATTCGCCGGATGTTCCAGTCTTTAAAGATGATAACGGCAATCCGGAAGAACCTTACCTGATCTCGTTTATCACCGCTGCGGCAGTGGACCTGCCTTATTGCAAAGGAATCCAGCAAAAGACTCTCCAGCAGACAATGTATACCCGTGCAAGAAAGATCCTGGCCGTCGCTGCCAATAATGGTGTGAAACATTTGATTCTTGGAGCCTGGGGCTGTGGGATCTTTGGCCATGATGCAGCTGATATTGCGCGGTTGTTCGCGTCTCTTTTGGCTGAGGATGACTTTAAAGAGCGGTTTGTCTCTGTGTCGTTTCCTATTACTGATCCGGAAATGCTGAAGGTGTTTAAAGGCCATCTTTCGTGAACAGGGTATTAAAGCCTTGGTGTTACGGAAGTGTTGGTTATCTTGTCAATGATCATGCCTGCCTCGCATTTCGTGGAGCCTGGTTTTATCAGTTTTCTTATGCATACACATCCTCTGAATCCGGGTCTTTTACTCACGTGACCGGGATCAAAAGCAAATTTTGATGGTCTGAGGAACCAAACAGGATCAGAGGTTTCAGAACTATGAATATTAAGGGTGACTGCCATGCTACGGCCGGTTTTTCATCGGCTGATCAAACCGGTAACAAAAAAAGAAAATTAAGTAAATATTAAGTGAGAATATAAAGTAGCGTTTTCGAGCAACCACCCATTATGTACATAATGCTGAATTGCTGTCCTCCTCTTGGTAAAATAGTCAATAAATATATTGTAACTATTCAGCACCCCTAACATAAATCTGGAATTTT
>NZ_PJPV01000262.1 GCF_002864045.1 Endozoicomonas acroporae | reverse complement strand
CAGGATCACTGGCATGATGCCCGTCAGGCCGTTGCTGATCAGTTGGGTAACCTGGCTGATGAAGCCGTCGACCTGGTCATTAAACAGAGTGGTCAGTTGGAAGCGGTCAAGCCGATTCTGGCGGGCAGTATCCGTGAGGTTATGAACCTTGTCGTCAAAGAAGGGGCGCTGTTTACTGCGAGGCAGAACGGTGAAGAATGTGACGACGTGAATGCCTTAGAGGGCGGCACGGCGCTGACCGAACAATTACCGGCGTTTCTGACCACAGCCACGGTTGAATTAATGGTTGAACTGCTGAGTGACCGGTTGCAATCCGGGGACTGGAAAACAGCAGCTGTTACCGAGATCACCGCCGGGGAGGAAATGACAGACTCAGCCAAGATGATAGTCCGGGAAATAGACCGAATGCTGGGTGAAGGGCTTGCCGGTATGGTCAACGCGGTGGCCGATCAGGTGGAATCACTTCTGCAAAAACACCCATACATTACTGCCGAAGCGGTGCTTGGGGAATTGACCCGGCAAGGGATACACGACGGTGCTGCATGGGTAGGTGAGCTGGTGCACGGTCTGTTTGCCGGTGATGTCCGGGTCGTGTCCAGGGTAGTTGATAAGTTAACCGAACAGGCAGAGTCGCTGGTGCAGACCCTGGCGACTCACGGGCTTGGCTGGTTATCAAACGTCGATCAGGCAACGGGGCAGCAGAACCTGGAAGTCGTAAAGGAGATTCTGGTTCGCCGTGGAAATACCCTGGTAGAACCACTGCTGACCGGCGTGACGGGCGAAGCAGCGATGCTCGGAAATCAGGCATCAGAATCCACCGAGCTCAGAAACGCCGTAATGCCGTTCGTACAGGACCAGGTTCAGAAAGGTCAGGTACTGGAACGGCTGGCCGCTTACGGAGT
>NZ_PJPV01000261.1 GCF_002864045.1 Endozoicomonas acroporae | reverse complement strand
CCGGATGAGGGGAGACTCTCAAGTCCGGTTCTGTGAGCGTTGCGCCTTGAAGCGCGTACAATCTTACGACCTGAAATGGTCGTCACGGTAAAGCTGTGGTCGGCAGCCGTGTACCGAGTCTTGCGTGGTGGAAGGTAACGACCACTGCGAAGCGTAGACAGGGAGATAACAGGCCATAACGTTTGCTAAGGGATAATTAACCTCGAAATTGATCGTGATCGAAGCAGTTGACTCTCTCGCTCTACGAGGAAAACAGAAGTCGGGAGCTCCGTTAATGACAAGGCATCCCGTCTGCTTCCGGGGTTGGTACCCATGGCATGTTATCAAGTGATTGTGCGGGAACAAGGGAGATCCTGAACGTTCAGGCGGAGGCCTGTAAAACCTGACAAGCCTGAAAGCAAGGAGGGTTTGATGACGTTCAGGAAGTCAGACCAGCTGATAGTACTCCGAGACGGGGAGAGCCCGTCACATGGGAAAGCGGCTGGCGGTATTTGAGCCTTTCCAAGGGAAACATGGGCTTCACATCAGAGGGAGTTACGGTCTTCTACACAGTGAGAAGGTAAACCAGCTATGGCAACGAAACTGGAAAGGGTAGCAGCAAAAGCCCGGAGTAATCCGAAACTTCGCTTCACCAGTTTGGCTCATCACATCACACCGGAAAGTCTTTGCATGAATCTGAATAAAATTCCCAGCAAGACATCACCCGGCGTTGATGGGCTGACAATGGAAGAGACAAAGAAAGGCTTCAGGCAATGGCTTGAACAAACACTGACGTCTATTCATCGACAGGCTTACAAGGCACCACCGGTCAGGAGAGTATGGATACCAAAACCGGGGAAGAAGGAGAAACGCCCTTTGGGTGTTCCCTGCATTAATGATCGAGCCTTGCAACGCAGTGTTGCCGATGTATTGAATGCCATCTATGAACAGGATTTTCTGCCCTGTTCCATGGGAGGCAGGTCGGGCATAGGAGCGCACAATGCGCTATCCACCTTTAATGAGGTGGTGTCAGGTCGCAAAGTGAGTTGGGTGTTTGAGGCTGATCTGAAGAATTTCTTTGGAAGTCTTGATCATGGATGGCTGCTTCGTTTTGTTGAACACCGGGTCGGTGATCCCAGAATCCTGAACTTGATCCGTCGTTGGTTAAAGGCGGGAGTAATGGAAACAGGGGATCTGCATGAGAGTGAGGAGGGTACGCCGCAAGGAGGGCCTGTCAGTGTCATCCTAAGTAACCTGTATCTGCATTACGTGCTCGACCTTTGGTTTGAGCGCAAGGTTAAGCCCTGTTTAAAAGGGGAAGCCTGGTTAATCAGGTATGTTGACGATTTTGTGGTGTGCTTTCAGCACCGCAGTGATGCGGAACGTTTCATGAATGTGCTGCCAAGGCGGTTGGGCAAATTTGGTCTGAAGCTGGAGCCGGATAAAACCCGGTTGGTTGAGTTCGGACGATTTGCTCATCGGCAAAAGAAGCGGCCAGAAACGGTCTACTTTCTTGGATTTACTCATTACTGCACCCGTAACCGGAAGGGAAACTTTATGGTTGGCCGTAAAACGGAGAAAACACGGCTATGGCGAAGTTTTGAGAAATTGAAGGCGTTGCTGAGGCGAATACGTCACGATCCGTTGCATGAACAGTTAGCAGCGATCAATCGGCGGTTGCAAGGACATTATGCTTACTACGGAATGGGAGGGAATTTCCGAAGTCTCTGCAAACTGTATCGGTTTGTGGAGCGATATTGGCGCAAGATGCTCAGTAAGCGATGTCGTAAGGGGAAGGTGACCTGGGAGAAATTTAACCATCTTAAGCGGATAATGCCGTTACAGAGACCAAAGATAACCATCTCCTTTTGGAAGATGCAGTTAATGTCTGTGCTGTAAGTCAAATGTCGAAGAGCCCGGTGCGGGAAATCTGCACGCCGGGATCTGAGGGGGGTGGAGTTGCAATTGGCAGCTCCTTCTACCCGGTCCTGAGGGGGAGGTTCCCTTGGGCGACTCGACAGGCACAGAGGAAAAGATTTTTTCTTTTCTCCGTGACTCCGTGTCTCCGTGGCAAAAAGAGGAAATTATTCCGAGACAAATCCTAAGCGCCTACTCCCCGCTTGGGTAAGTTAAAGATCAAACAACGAAGGTCACGAAGAGCACAAAGAAGAGATTTTCTTTTCCTTCGTGCTCTTTGTGTTCTTGGTGGTTCCATCCGAAAACCATTGAAAATGGAGGGGCAAGCTTAATGTCCACCCTAAGTACTGGCGCTAGCACCAGAAATAACATCGATGTTCAGCGATTGATTATCAAGAATTTGTTGCGGAATTCGCTCAAAAGCGGGATTGGCAATGCCATCGGATTCGTTTGAAGAATCAACGACAATAATCAAGGATTTTATCTTCGGAGAAGGTAACCGTCACCGGCAGTTTGCCATTATGACCAACGCCATATGCCGTGTATTCACCGGGTTCAAACTCGATTTTGACATTTTGCAGTTCTTTGATGCGCTGGTGTTTGACCGCCTCAGCAGCACTGTCCACAATCATGTAGTCCATGATGTCCCAGAGTGGGGAAGGAATAGTCAGCTCTTTTTGCTGGTTGACGTCAGCAAACTCTGCACAGGTCTCGTTGTTCAGTGCTTTGGTGGCCCAGGTGGGTTCTACCAAATAGCCTTTACCAACACTGACGAGATCATAACCCTGCTCAAGCGCTTCATCTGCATCTGCTCGCTGGGCAATACCACCCACACCAATAACAGGTACTTTTGCCAGGCTTTCGTCTTTAAGCTGGTGATATTTAGCGATGAGAGTTTCTTTATCTTCAGGGTTGACGATGGAGTTACGTGCCCAGCTACCCATTGAAAAGTGCAAATAATCCAGACCGCTGGCCTGGCTATCAACTTTGTTCGGCAGCCTGTACACGTTGCCATGCCGATCGAAACCGGCGTTATTCTGGGTTTTGGTGTTCTCAATGGTGCAGGCATCGGTCTGGGCTATTCCGCAACGGCTCCGGCAGCAGTGAAATGGTTCAAACCGGAGCAAAAAGGTTTAATTGTCGGTCATTGGTAACATTGCCAACCTGCAACTGACCGATACTTTCACCATTACCCTGCTGGTTCAGACGTTCCTGATTAACAACACCAGAAGTCCGGATAGAGCCGCTTTAACCCGGATATTTCATAAACTGCCCAGAATCAAACCCAGTTGATAAAAACTCATCAAAGCCTGCTCAGCATAAGGCTTAACCCGGGTTCGCTCGGCCGTCGTCAGGTGTTGCAATGTCTGCTTGATAAGCAGCTCCTGGTTCACCGACTGATCCAGGGTGGAGGCAGTTTGAAAAAGCTGCCAGGCCAGAGCATCCACCGCCAAAAACCGCGTTTCATTTTCCTGGCGGTAAACAATCAGCAGGGTTGGTTGTTCGGGAGCGGCCTGTGGTTGAAAGTCACGGCTGATGGTATGGACAGGGTATTGGTAGGCGGCGGCCACAGCATTAACCGACCATATCAGTGCATCTTCACAGTCTGCAAAAACTGCGATTGCTGTGGCGGCTGGTTCGTCCTGTTCATTGCCCAGCAACAGGGTTTCCAGCCATTCATAGTGGGCCAGTTCGCGGAGGAACGGTGGCAGAGTGTGGGACTTATCAGTCACTGGATTAGTATTAAGCCAGGCCAGAAACTCCCCGGAGATATCAATAAAGTAGGGGGAGCTGGCAGGGTGATCGGCAATAAAGCGATCCACCAGATGATTGAACGCCTCCTCCGGCAATAGCTTTTTCAGCACCGGGAAGCCCTGACTGACAAAGTTAGACATATTGTTTCGGATCAGCCGGGAGTAAACGGCAAAGCGTTCCGGCTTTATTTGCTCAAATGGATTATCAGTCTGATGACGTATAGCCTCGGTAAACTGCTGCTGAACTGTCTGAAAATCATCCACAGGCATAATACTCCTTCTGCTGATGCATCACAGAGTGCTGAATCCGGTGTATTGAATCGAGCTCTTCAACCAGCTTGTCCAATGGCGGAATATTAAAGTCCCGCTCCAGTAGCGTTGGGAAAACGCCGTGGTATTGGTAAGCTTTGCCAAGCAGCTGCCAGACATCATCGCGAACCGGTGCGCCATGACTGTCGATAATAAGGTCCGGCTGCTCAACATAATGGCCGGCAATATGGCCGTAGCTGATACGTTCAGTGGGCAACTGCCTCAGAAACGTATCTGCGTCATAACCATGATTGACGCTGTTGACAAAAATATTGTTGATATCCAGCAGCAGCTCACAATCCGCCAGTTCCAGAACCCGATGAATAAACTCAATTTCCGGCATCTGCTGCCCGGGAGCGCAGTAGTAAGAGACGTTCTCCACCGCAATGGGCTCACCCAGAAAGTCCTGGGTCTGTTTTATCCGATCTGCCACGTAATGTGCAGCCGCTTTGGTAAAGGGAATAGGCATCAGGTCATAGAGATGCCCCTGGTCAGAGCAGTAACTCAGGTGTTCGGTGTAACGAACTACCTGATGGGCCTGTAGAAATGCCCTGATATCGTGCAGCAGATTCATATCCAGCGGTGTCGGACCACCCAGTGACAGGGAGAGCCCGTGGCAAACCAGCGGTGTCTGATCGAGAATCTGCTCCAGCAGCTGGCGTCTCTGTTGCGGCGCTTTAATCCAGTTTTCCGGAGCAACCTCCAGAAACTGAACAGAGAAGGGCACCTCTCTGGCCAGGCTCTGAAGATGCTCCCGGCGCAGGCCAAGGCCTGCACCGCTGAGTGAAGGAACAGGCTTCATCAGGCGGCTCCGCACTTGCCTTCGCCGCATTTGCCTTCTTCCTCTTTGCTGGCTGATTCGCCGCACTTGCCTTCACCGCATTTGCCTTCGTCCGCTTTCATGGCGCTGTCGCCACCGCATTTGCCCTCGCCACACTTCCCTTCTTCCGCTTTGGCCGATGCCGAAGATGCACCACATTTGCCTTCACCACATTTGCCCTCATCCACCCGTTTTTCCGCCAGCACAATGCCCTCGTAGCCCTGATTCAAAGAGCTGATCGAGCCGGTCATATCGGCACTGACGGTGACGGATGCAGCGGAAACCAGGGTGGCAGCAACCAGGTTGGTCAGTTTGTTGGTTTTTGTTGTCATGGTGACTCTCCTGTCGTTTTTTAACCGAACGCAAAGTGCGGACTTATCAATACAACGGGAAAGTCGGTGGGATGTTACAGATTCGTTAAAAAAAAATGGAAAAACAATTTCAGGCCGGTGGTTCCGGCCTGAAAGGGCCTTCATAAAAGGCCAAAGCGGAAAATGGTTTTTTCCTGATAGGTTTCACCGGGATTCAGTCGGGTTGAAGGAAACTCCGGCCTGTTGGGGGAGTCCGGAAAATGCTGGGTCTCCAGGCAGAAACCTGCCCGCATACCATATTGGCTGCCACCCCGTGCAGGCTCACCTGCCAGATAGTTGCCGGTATAGAACTGCACTCCCGGTTGACTGGTAAGCACTTCCAGAGTACGACCACTGTCTGGTTCTTCTACCCGGGCGACAGGTGTCAGAGAGCGATCACTCCCCCTCTCCGTCCAGATAACCCAGTTATGGTCGTATCCCCTGGCCTGCTTCAGCTGAACAAAGTCCTGGGCAATATCCTGACCAATAGGCTTCATGGTGGTGAAATCCATGGGGGTGTTAATGACCGACTCAATCTCACCATAGGGAATGGATGTTTCATCCGTTGGGGTGAACTGGCGGCAGTGCAGCTGCAGCCGGTGGCTGAGACAGTCGTCACTGCCATTAAGGTTGAAATAAGTGTGGTTGGTCAGGTTAACCACGGTGGGGGCGTCCGTCGTTGCCCGATACTCAATACCCAGCTCATTGTGGTTATTCAGGGTGTAGATCACGTTGACACTCAGATTGCCGGGGTAACCCTCTTCACCATCTTCTGATTCATAGTCAAGGGACAGTGTGCATATGTCGTCTCTGGTATGGGATTCTGCCCGCCACAGGGAATGATCAAACCCAACCTTGCCACCATGCAGGTGATTCGGTGCATTGTTGCAGGCCAGCTGAAACGGTTCACCCTCAAGTTCAAATTCTCCCCTGGCGATACGGTTGGCATAACGGCCAACAATGGCACCAAAATAAGCACTGGACCGCTCGTAATCCGCCACCGAATCACAGCCCAGGGTGACTTCGCCTGAATTGCCTGCTTTATCCGGCACACGAATGCTCTGGATAATACCGCCCATGGTCAGGACGGTGACTTCCATGCCTTGCTGGTTACAGAGCCGGAAGGCATACACCGGTTTACCGGAGCGAGTGGCTCCAAACACTTCCTGAAAAATCTTCATAAATACGTCATTGCCCTGGAAAACAAATCGCCAACTTTCATAGTCCAGCTTGCATAGAAAGTGGAGTGAGGTCTGAGGAGTGTTCACATGGCAAATTGTGAACATCCCTGGTAGGTAAAGAAAAATTTACGCAGTCAGCGTTATCACCAAAGATAGCTATAGTATCCAAGGCTTGTATATCAATTCACTGATGGACGTCATGCCCGTGGGTATTTTTAGCATATTTTGTAACCGCTGACCGTATGCCAGGGCCAGTGCTGCTGGGCAATGACTACACCATCGGGCAGCGGAGATGCGATTATGGCCCGGGCTTTTGTATCACCGGATCGTATTGGTACGTCATGGCGTGAACAGCGTGATATAGCCATTGATGATCTCCAGCCATTGCGACATCGGCCTCTATGCTCTATAACTATTAACTCTGGGGGCGATTCGGATTCGACGACGGTATTGAACCCTGAGGTGCATGCCGAGGGCGTAGTGGTTCTCGTTAATCAAAACACTACAAACCTATTAGTTGCCAATGATAGCAACTTTGAAGCTGCAGCACTCGCTGCTTAATCGTACTTAACACTACGAAGCTTCCAGTCTAACCGGCTCGTCTGCTGGCTGGTATTCAGACTGTCATCGTAAGCGGGCTCGCCACGATCAGCAGGTCTCTGGCTGACGGGTTAAAACCTGTGAGAATCGCACTGAAGAACCCCGACCACTGGGTCGCTACGGTGTAAAAACTAAAGGTGGATCTAAGCATGTAGAGCCAAAGGCTGAGAGCTGGCGGACGCGGGTTCAAATCCCGCCGCCTCCACCAAATCAATAGAAATACCAAGGGCTGACGATTCGGAAGCCCTTGAAAAACCTGAAAATCCCACCTTTTTTAGTCCGATATAGTCCAGCGTTATCTATCTACAACCAACTTTTTATGTAACACTCAATGTAACACTGAAGCAAAATCCACTAACGCGGTGTTACTAAGCATGCCCAGAATCGCTAAAGCCCTTTCTCCTACTGAGGTTCAGGCCGCCAAGCCCAAAGACAAGGAATACAACCTTGCCGATGGGAAAGGGCTGTACCTGAGAATCAAGCCCAATGGAACAAAGCAGTGGTTATTCAACTACACCCGCCCCCATTCCAAATCACGGTCGAACATTGGTTTTGGATGTTACCCAGTAGTAACACTTAGTGAAGCCAGAGAGGAACGAAGAAAGGCTTTAATTTTATTGGCTCCTCGTCCTTTAGTGTGGATTTCCTTATGAAAT
>NZ_PJPV01000260.1 GCF_002864045.1 Endozoicomonas acroporae | reverse complement strand
AAATGCAGTAATGGGTGTTGCATGTTCTAAAAATAAAACTATAAAAACTGTAATAGAAAGAACCAAAATAAAAAGGACACCCACTTTTTAAGGACAATAAAAAGGAAATAAAAAGGAAAAGAAATAAAAAGGACACCCACTTGGGTATTCCGGAAGCAAAATGAAAAGAAATAAAAAGGACACCCACTTTTCAAAAAGTGAGGAGAGTACATCATTTATTCATTTTTTAAATGATAGTATTGATCATTGTAAGAATTTCTTATTCATACCAAACAGGAAGCGTATAAAAAGTACTCAGCAACAGCCAGATAGAAGACATTATCAAGACAAGATCATTCAGAAAATTCTGGCCACATTAATGTAAATGAAAATACGTTGATCAGGCAGGGTAGAGAGCACCGCTCACAGACATTCCTTGAACCCAGCATTTTCCGGTGCTTTCTGCATAAGCCTTCAGTGAAGCCAGCTTGCCGACTGCGCGGTGAAAACGATTATTCCAGCGCATAGTCTCCAGCCATTCTTTTGGGTCAATACCCAAGCGCTCCAGGATAGGTGGTACATCGTCAGTTATACGACCATGCTTGCCTTTTCGGACAATTCGGCCAGACCAGTCAACCAGTTCA
>NZ_PJPV01000026.1 GCF_002864045.1 Endozoicomonas acroporae | reverse complement strand
ATAGGTTTTAAGTAGCTAACCATATGAAATCATATATTTCTGACTCCTTGTTCAGGTACTCTGCTTCGTTACAACTCCGGTCACATAGCTACGGCTATGCTCCCTCCGTTGTGCCTCGCATAGCACCTGCCCAAGTAGCCAGAAATATATGATTCCATATGGCCAGCTACTTATTTCATTGTTGAAACTGACCTGTTTCAGAATTGGATAATGCTGCCTGAGCCCACTAAAGTAAGTGGCTGTATGAACTTGTTGTTGATTGCTCTGTCTAAAAAGAATAATACGAATGAACTTACCCAAATGAATGAAATAAGCATGTTCCCTCAAACATCTGCTGAAAACCCTTGCCTCATTTGCTTTGAGGATTTTTCCCAAGAGCCTGACCATGCATTATCTACCCTGAAGTGTGGGCACGTCTTCGGTCGTTCATGCATTATCGAATGGCGAGAAAGGAACACACGTTGCCCCATGTGCAGGGAAAATTTTTTTCTACCAAAAGAGAGTTCAGACGGCAGTTTTACCAGTGCATTGAAGGATCAATTCTACAATACCCTGTACAATCGAACGGTGTTGGCGTGCACATTTGTTTATTGTGGATTTTTTTATGCAACCAACCTTGAGAAGCTGGCTCGCTTTAATGCCTGTGCTGTAGCTGTTGATCTTGCTTGTACCCTGGCCATAAGATGTGTCTCAGAAGTCAGTGATGATGTAATGTCTGTATTTTTCGGCAGGGCTGGCACTCAAAACTGTCACTATCATAATCTGCCCCAAAAAATAGTGACTGAAGGTATTGTCAGCTGTTCGCTCATTACTGCTGGTTGGCTATGTCGGAAATTGCTTTTGGGCTATTGACCGGGTTGAAGCGATAGGTAGTGATCTCACAAAAAATATGTTTGACTTCATTTTGGTTGGTAAACAATGTTGCCGTGCAGGCTGCAATGGCTTTCGGCTGGCAAAAAGATACAATGATCAGGCAATGATTGCAGGGATAAGTTGCGAAAGGGATTTTGGATTACAGGGATTTTACCCGAGGTTGCAACAAAATCTCTATCACATTGTCGAGAGGTTCAAGTGCCGTTTTACGAGGGAACAAGAGATTGTCCAAGAATAAACTGCCCTACGTGGCAACTGCCGTACGGCAGTCTATTCTCGGTCTAGTTCGGCAGCTGTACATTGACCTCAAGGATAGAACAACCATCCTGAGAGTCCAGCTTGATGTCAATACACTCCTGCTGGACCTCTATGTATTTTTGAATAACCTCAAGAATATCCCGCTCCATGGCTGGCAGAAAATCACGCCCACTTCGACTGCTTCGTTCATGGGCTACTATGATCTGCAGCCTTTCCTTGGCAATCGCGGCGCTGTTATCTTCTTTGCGTGAGCGGAATAGCTGCATAAGACTCATCCTATTCCTCCGAACATGCGCTGTAAGAACCCTTTTTTGACGGGTTCGAGAAAACGGTGTGGTATGTCTTCCCCAAGGAAGCGCGCTACCACATCGTTGTATGCCTGACCGGCATCACTGTCGGTATTGCATACGACGGGTACCCCCTGGTTGGAGGCTTTCAAGACTGAGGTGGACTCAGGAACCACACCAATCAGTGGTATCGCCAGAATTTCCTCGACATCCTGAATATTGAGCATTTCTCCCCGTGTCACCCGCTCAGGATTGTAGCGGGTTACCAGTAGATGCTCTTTGACGGGTTCAAGGTTTTCGACTGCGCGACGGGACTTGCTTTGCAAAATACCCAGGATACGGTCAGAGTCCCGGACGGACGACACTTCAGGGTTTGTGGTAATAATGGCTTCATCGGCAAAGTAGAGAGCCATCAGGGCACCGTGTTCGATACCTGCCGGAGAGTCACAGATGATGTATTCAAAGTCTTTTGCCAGCTGGTTCAGGACTTTTTCAACCCCTGCATGGGTAAGGGCTTCTTTGTCCCGGGTTTGGGATGCTGGCAGAATGGACAGGTTTTCTGTGCGCTTGTCTCTGATCAGCGCCTGATGCAGCTCGGCCTCACCGTTAATTACGTTGACAAAGTCGTACACGACACGACGCTCGCAGCCCATCAGGAGATCCAGGTTTCTGAGGCCTACATCAAAGTCAATGACAACTGTCCGATGACCTTTAAGAGCCAATCCTGTTGCAATGGAAGCACTGGTGGTGGTTTTTCCAACACCACCTTTTCCAGAAGTCACAACAATAATACGAGCCAAGGTGAAATCCTGTCATAAATCAAGAACTGAACTATTGTCCAGTATTTCTTAAAGTTTCTTTATGTGCAAGCTTTGTGCCTCGAGGGATACAATAACACTGCCGCCCCAGAGGGGATCACTGTTACTGGCTGCTGAGGGCATTTTATACTGACCGTTGATGGAAATGAGTTCGGCTTCAAACTGCAGACAGAAAATACGGGCGTCAGTATTACCATTGACCCCGGCCAGGGCCCGGCCGCGTAATGGACCATAGACGTGTATATTACCGGCGGCCAGAAGTTCTGCACCGGAACTGACCGGGCTGGTAATGACCAGATCGCCCTCGGCATAGACCTGCTGACCAGAGCGGATCGGATGTTCTATAAGTGTGGTCTTATGAATGACTGGTGATGTTTGCGTCTGGTTGGCACTCTCTGCTGCAGCGGGACTGGCGGTGTGGGATTTCTGCATGATGACCACATTGGTTTCAACATGGCTTTCCACATGAGCAGCAGAATTTTCTTCTGACCGGTTCCGTTGCCTTGGTGACGGGAGCCAGGGAATGCCTGCCATCATGGCGTTCTGTTTATGGCTTTCCTGGCCGCCACGAACAGCAATCAGGATCAGGCCAAACTGTTGCAGGCTATGGCGCAGTTGGTAAAGATCAATCGGTGGTTGTTCCGGGCTGAGTTGGTCGAAGGCGATGATGACAGGTGCCTGCTGGAAAAACTTGGGTGCCTTGCGCGTCATGTTCTCCAGCTGATTGGTAATATCCGCAGGATTGGTAGAATGCAATTCAAGAGTAGTCAGTGTATAAATACCACCGGTCATCTTGAAAGCTGCAGCGGTAGTACCGGTTTGCAGTTGAAGGGTCATAAAGTACAACTCTGGTTGTGTATAACGGCTTTGTATGACGAGAGTCAGCAGATTAAATGGTCAGCTTTTTATACAGCAGAGTCTAGCGTAGAGAACTCAACGTTCAGATACAAGTATTGAATTAACCTATATGTCGCAAAACCCTGATGTTAACAAGCAGGCTGATGCCCGTGCAGACGACGTCTTTCGTCGGGCCTATCTGCACCCGAAGTACTGGCTTACCTGGCTGGTGATCGGGCTTACCGTTATCCCTTCGCTATTGCCTTATCGCTGGCTTCTCCAACTGGGACGATGGCTTGGACGTATCATTTACCATGTGGCGGGTGACCGTGCTCATGTTGCCCGGGTGAATCTGGAGAAGTGTTTTCCTGAGTTGAGCCAGGCTGAAAGAGAGGTGCTGCTGAAGAAAAACTTTGAGTCAGTCGGCATTGGTGTCATGGAGGTTACCATCGCCTGGTGGTGGCCTTCCGGCAGGTTGGACAAGATCGTTTCTTATCAAGGGCTGGAAAAACTGAAGTCTGATGATGGCACCCTCCTGATGGTTATGCATTTCACTACCATAGAACTGGCAGGTCGCCTGATTACCCAGCGCCACAGCGTGGATGCCACCTATCGAGAGCATGGGAATCCGGTTTTTGAATACGTTCAACGTCGTTTAAGACACCGTTTTGATCCTGGCAGCCAGTTGCTGAGAAGGAAGGATGTTCGTGGCATGCTGCGCTCATTAAAGTTGGGCAGAACCGTCTGGTACTCTCCTGACCAGGACTATGGCGTCAAAAATGGACTCTATGTGCCTTTCTTCGGTATTCCCGCAGCGACCATTACCAGTACCTCACGCCTTGCCAAAGCGGGCAGGGCGAAAGTGATTCCCATGACGGTGACCCGGCTGGCTGGTGCCAAAGGCTATCGGGTTCAATTGCATTGTGCCCTGGAAGGGATTCCTTCCGGTGACGACTTTCAGGATGCGCTGCAGGTTAACCAGTTTGTCGAGCAGCAAATTCGTAAGCATCCTGAGCAGTATATGTGGCTTCATCGGCGGTTTAAAAATCGCCCTGAGGGTGAGGCGGACTTCTATCGGGGCTGACTGCCCTGAATGCTCACTGATTGAGTGTCCGGAATATCCTTAGTCAGAAATAGCGTTTCCCGTGTTCTTGCAGAGGACGGCGGCTGGGTGGCCGCTGTCTTATATTGAATAAAGCCATCGGCACTTCCCTGATGTCTGAAAATACCTATAGAACCCGTCGTTCAATGGTCATTTCTTTTTATTTATGGCTTAAGGCCATAATTCATGGCTCGCTGTTGAGCTTGCTTGAGAGTATTGCGAAAAAGTAAATCCATATTCTCATGTAATTGATCAAGACTCACATCTTCCCCACTTTGGTCGACTGGAGGAAAAAGCATCTGTAAGTTCATAACTTTATCATCATTACTCATATTTTGATCAAACAAAAATGCCCTCAGTTGAGCAAAAAATTGTTTGTTTTTTTTCATAAGCTGATACTTATCACTATAAACCCTAACCCATTGTGTTCCTTCATAGTCTCCCTCAACCTTGTAAAAACCACCTTGGTATTCACCATAAAGCATTCTCTTGGCGCACCAGCAGGGGGCACCAACATCAGGGTTCAAAATGGTTTTAAGATCACAGAATCGAGTATCATGAATTAACTTTGCCAATGGCTGGTACTTAACGGGATCAGCTTCAAATAAACAATTTGGATCTTCAAGGCCATTGAATATTCCCGGATGATCTTTGTTTAGTCGTTCAATTGTCTCTTGCTTTAAAGTTCCCGGAGAAGTGTAAGAACCAACATATAAAAGATAAAAATCATCATCAGAGGACAGCTTTAGCTCAACAGAATCACCAGAGACAGATTCCGGCTGATTCGGCTCTGGTGGCGACTGGCCAGCACCGGCAATGAACGAAGATGTTAGAGAAGAAGAGGGAGGAATCATAAGTCATACCGTTACTTGTTTATCTGGTAGGACAAAATAAAAACAGGAGGGTTCCCTGAACATAATAAAATAATTACATAATTCCAGATCATTGTCGGTAAGGCAGACTACCGGGCTGAATAGTCGTACTCTTGTTGGGATAGACCGATTCTTTCCCCGTTCCAATGGTTGTTCCTGCTGTGGGTTTGTCGATAAAAATCTAACGTCGTTTATCTGTAAATGTGATTATCCTGAGTGCAACAATCATCACGACAGTGACATAAACGTAGCAGAGAATATCGAAGCCGAGGTTAGGGCCTGTAGCGATCCGGGAACCCTCCCCCGACAGGAGGCGAGTGTCAGAAACTAGCCAATATGCTCAATAATGGATATTTCCGTAGATTTTGTAGGTCTTTATGCTTATTATCTCTTCGGAAACTCTGGTGCATAAATGACCGGTTTGAATGGCATATCAGGCAGGATGTTTACCATGAACATGTAGCCGAAAAAATTAACGTCCCTTTTTGTTTAAAACTGATAACGATTGTTTTCACAGCTGCAACGGCTGTGCATTATTGAAGACCAAAGATTATGGAAGAGCATTTTAAGCTTGTTGATAAGCCGACCTTTTTTGGTGCGGTTATTTTGTTGATCTCGGTGGTTATACCGCTGGCACTGTTTCCGGATGAGGGCGCTCACTGGATTGCCATCGCAAAAACCTTTATGACGGACACAATGGGGGTGCTTTATCTGGGCCTGGGGCTGGCTGCCGTGGTGTTTATGGCCTACGTGGTATTTTCCGATATTGGCCAGATCAAGCTGGGTGATGCCAATGAGCAGCCGGAGTATTCGACCACCTCCTGGGCGGCCATGCTGTTCTGTGGTGGCATCGGTGCCAGCATTCTCTACTGGGGTTGTATTGAGTGGGCCTACTATTATCAGTCACCGCCTTTTCAGCTGGCTTCGGGCAGTGAAGAGGCAGTTCGCTGGGCGGCCACCTACGGTATCTTCCACTGGGGGCCTGTTGCCTGGTGCATTTATATGATTCCGGCTATTCCCATTGCCTACTTTTTTCATGTGCGCAAAAACCCGGTCCTGAAGGTATCTGCTGCCCTGATGCCGGTACTGGGAGAAGCTCGCAGTAAAGGGCCACTGGGCAAGGTGATTGACGTGCTGTTTATTTTTGGCCTGCTCGGTGGTGCTGCCACCACGCTGGGTTTGGCGGCACCGTTGATCAATGAAGGCATTACCTACCTGACCGGTATTCCATCCACCAATGGCACCCAGATTGGTGTATTGATGGTGTGTACGGCACTGTTCGCCTATTCCTCGTACAAGGGAATGGATGGTGGTATCAAGCTGCTGAGCAATATCAACTTCTGGGGAGCCCTGAGTCTGCTGGCTTTTGTCCTGGTGGTGGGGCCTACGCTGTTTATGGTGGAGACGGGTCTGGACTCCATTGGGCGGATGCTGTCCAACTTCTTCGTCATGGCCACCTGGGCAGAACCTTTCGGTGGTTATGGCACCTTTGAAGATACCCACTTCCCTCAGGACTGGACCATCTTCTACTGGGCCTGGTGGTTGGTATATGCACCCAGTATGGGACTGTTCGTAGCCCGTATTTCCAAAGGGCGAACCATTAAACAGATGGTCGGCGGTGCGATTTTCTGTGGCTCCCTGGGGTGTGCGGTGTACTTTATCGTACTGGGTAACTTTGGTCTGTCCCTCCAGCTTTCCGGTCAACTGGATGTTGTGGGTATTCTCAATACTGAAGGCCCAACAACCGCTATATTCAGTGTGCTTGAACAGCTGCCGTTCAGTTACGTGGTTATCGTATTGTTCACATTGCTCTGTATTATCTTTACTGCGACTACCTTTGACTCCATCTCCTTTATTCTCGCGTCAGTTGTTCAGACTAATGTGACTGAAGATCCCATGCGCTGGAACCGCCTGTTCTGGGCTTTCACTTTGTCACTGATGCCTTCTGTGCTGATGTTTATGGGTGGCCTGGCCACCTTGCAGACGGCAGCAATTGTCGGTGGTCTGCCGCTGCTGGTGATTGCGGTGATGTTGATGATTTCTGCAGTGAAAGCCACCATGCTGGATATCTCCCGCCAGGAAGGCTACGAAGAACCCACCATCAATATTGAAGAACTGCCGGAAGTGGACCCATGGAGCCTGGAAGGTTCTGCACTGGCCCGCTTTGAACAGCTGAAAGATCAGGCGACAGAAGCCGTAATTGCAGAGCGTCAGGCCCATGAAGCGCTGGCTGCACTGAAAAAACAGATTCGCCGGGAGGCTATGGCTCGTGGTGCAACGGGGTCTGATCTGGGGGATGCACCTGCCCCATTGCTGGAGGAAGTTGAGCGATTAACCCGGGTTGCCATTGAGGCCAATGAGAAGCGGCAGGCTGCTTCTGAGTTGGCTCAGCAGGCGCGCATGGAGTTTAATGAGCTGATGCGTCAGAAAGAGGAAGAGCAGAAAGCGCTGGAGCGTCTGCAGGCTAAAGAAGAAATTCTGATGCGCATGGGCAGAGCTTGATTTTTTAAAGTTTAACCACTGCCCAGCCTGTTGGTAAAAGGGTTGGGCAATGTGATTTGAACATCCATACTGGAAACAAACACGGGCTAACGACAGTATGGTGGTATACATCTGGCAAGAGAGTCCTCGTAAAGTTTGTAGAGGGAATTCGCAACCTGATCACGAGGGAATTGGTTGAGTCACATAGGTATTTTGACTGATCGTATGAAAAGTTGGAACTTATCATAAGGCTGCTGGTCAAAAGATCGTAATGAAATAATTACTGATCTCTGTTTGGAATGAGTCTGACTAAAACAGGCACTGCCACTTGTTCAAAGCAGGCGGTGTAGAAAAATTAAGGACGTTATTGGCAGGCTTTTCCTGAGAGAATGTCCGGCATTGACTGTATCTTATGGTCAATCCTTAATATCTTTTAACTCATAAAAGTATGAGAACACTAACATGTATTCTGCAACTACCAGCACAGAACAGTTTGCCCCCGGCACAGCTCAGCCGCCGTCTGGCGGCATGCCATTAGCTCTTGCCGTGCCTCAATCCTATCAAAACCATGTCAGGTCGTTGCCTGAGGACAGACGCAGAGAAACTCTTCAAGAAATGTTGTGGTTTATAAAAGAACAGTTCCCTGAGGAAATGTCGGCATTTTTTGAAAGATCCTTGGAGAATCGAGAGGTAACCCATGCTGAAAATTCCTCTGAGCCCAGGGTAGTATCGATAAGTCCGATGGAAAAATTAATTGCTCATCACGACTGTCCTGAATTAACTGCTCATTTGAATAGTATGGTGGAAGAATTTAACGCTAACTTAAAACATTTTATAAGCTATTCACAAAATAGTGAGCTTCCTTCAAACATGAGAGAGCGTGCCTCGAAAAAGTTTTCAAAACAATTGGAAGATTTTGGAAATGATATTCACAAAATGACTAGCCAGGATTGTGAAAGTTCCCGTGCAAATAGGAAAGTCGTAGCGGCAACACAGAAGAAGCTTGCTGCATGGCACAACTCGGTAAAAATTCTTTGTCAGGGATTGCTTGATCCATTTCTTGATGATCCAGAAGGATTCAATCACAATTCCACAGAGAAGGATAAAGCACTTTCCGCTCTGAGTGATATACAAAGTCTAAAGCAAGATGTTGGAAAAAAAGATTATTTCAAGATTGATATTTTATTAAATTATTTAGCTAAAGGTGGGTTACACAATCATGTTTGTTCCCGCTTGAGTGATCTTATTCTTACTGATTTTATTGGCAGTGGTAACCTGATAATATTCCAGAAAACCCTGCAGCGGTTATTTGAATATTATCAATTCATCCCATACGAAGGGTCTCTTGGTGAAATTACCAATGATCTCTACGACTCTATCAAATTGTTTGCAACAATGAAGACGTAGACTGGGGGCTAATAATTCAGTTCCTGAGATAAAAATCCGGCATTGACCGCATCTTATGGTCAATCCTGAATATCTTTTAACTCCCAAAAGTATGGGAATACCAATATGTATCCTGCAACTACTACCGGCAGAAATCAGTATGCCTCCACAGACCATTCGGCGTCTGGCAGCTCAGCATTGATAACTTTTTCCGTCTCTCAAGCCTTTCATAAACTTGTCAAGACGTTGGAGTCGTCTGACAAGGTCAGATGCAGTGAAACTATTCAAGAAATGTTGTGGTTTATAAATAATGAGTTCCCTGATGTAATGTTGAGATTTCAAGAAAAATCCTTTAGTGAACGAGAGGTGACGACCCTTGCTGAAAATTCCTCTGAGACCAGGGCTGTAACGATAAGTCCGATGGAGAAACTGATTGCTAATCATAAAAGCTTTGATTTAATTACTCATTTGAATAGTTTGGTAGCTGACTTTAACATCAGGCTAACTGTTTTTACAGGCCATTTTCACGATAGTGAAAGTTGTCCATCCAACAGAGAAATGAATTTGAACATCTTTTCATCAAAATTGCATGATTTTGGAAAGGATATTCTCAAAAAGACTAACAGGACTTGTGATATTGATACATACCACGATAGTGAAGCGTGTATTGAGTTGGCAGAGGAAACAAAACGGAAACTTGAAGCATGGCACAACTCAGTTAAAGTTCTTAGTGAGGGATTGGTTGATCCGTTACTTGATAAATCAGAAGGACTTGATCATAATTCCAGCGAGAAGGAAAATGCAATTTCCCATCTGAAGGAAATACAAAAACTACAGCATGAGGATGGAAAAAAAGATTATCACAAGATTGATATTTTATTAAGATATTCAGCTAATAGTGCTGCATTACGCGAAACTGTTCGTTCCCGCATGAGTGATTGTATTCTTAAAGATTTTATTGGCAGTGATAACTTGTTAGTTTTCCTGAAAACCATGCAGCTGTTATTCGATTATTATCAATTCACCCCATACAATGAGCCTCTTGGTGAAATTGAAAAAGACCTCTGCGACACTATCAAAAAGTATGCAAAAATGAAGAAGCCGGTTGGGTACCGTTAATTCAGTGACTGGTGGAAATAGACAGCCTTAAGAACTGTCATTTTTAATAATGTTGACTAGGAGCCTGTCCGAGAATAGCGCCCGTAGCGAGGATGGCAGAAAATTGAGGATAAAAATTTCGTTTTGTGAGGTGAATAGCGGGGCTATTTGCCGAACAAAACGGAATTTTTAGACCAATTTGCTGCCACCGCAGTAGGGCAGTCTATTCTCGGACAGGCTCCTGGAGTGCTGCCCGCCACCGGAAAAGCCGGAACCGTTTGTGCGGGCAGCAGGCGGGATCCCCAGGCTGAATAAAAATTAGATAGAAACCTTTAGGAAAATATTAACCAGCAATCATAATCCGTAGCGCATCCAGTCGAAGAACCGCTTTCTGCAGTGCCTGATGCCCTAGGGCTGCACGGTTTTTCAGATATTCAATCTCTTCACCACGGACGTTCGGGTTAACAACTTTAAGCGCCGCCAGTCGTTTGATCTCTTCAGTGACATCGGTCAGCAGGTTCTGGCAGGCCTGATTAACGATGGGTTGTACCCGATCTTTGGCATACCCTTCGGCTTTATCCAGCATGGCCAGAAAGGGGGCCCGCTGGGCATTCACCAGTTTTTTGGCAACACCCCGTTTCAAAGGCTGAAGCTGGGCGTTCAGGGTATCAAACGCCACTTTTTCGGACAGGTCATTGAACCCCGGGTCGATCAGACAGCGGATCGGTGTGGCTGGCAGGTAGCGGTCCAGCTGCAGAGTTCGGTCGGCGCTGGTTTCTACGACGTAAATTGCTTCCAGCAGCATGGTGCCGGGCTTCAGGGCTTTGTTTTTGAGCAAAGCCACAGAGGTATTCCCCAGCTCGCTGGTCAACACCATGTCCATGCCTTCGGCAACGATGGGATGCTCCCAGGTCAGGAAGTGCATGTCTTCTCTGGACAGTGCCATGTCCCGGTCAAAGGTCACGGTCATGCCATCATCCGGCAGGCCGGGGAAGGTGGTGATCATGTGGCTGCCCGGGCGAATCACCAGACAGTGTTTGGAATAGTCTTCCGCCTCAACACCAAAGCCTTCGAACAGCTTCTCCATAAACCGCTTGAGCTGTCTTGGCTGTTCCTGCTCTTCGATGTCGTTGATCATATCTTCATTGGAGATCAGGCCCCGGGAGTTCAGCTCCAGCAGTCGGTCTCTGCCTTTATGAAGGTGCTCCATCTGTTGCCGGTTCAATTGGGCTGCCTGGTTCAGCAGGGTATCCATGGCTTCTGTGGAGGCCTGGCTGCCCGGTTGCAGATAAGGCAACAACGCTTCACCCAGTTGCATCTGCACCATGCTACCGGCAGGGCAGGTATCGGCAAAAGCGTTCAATCCCAGCTCGTACCAGTGGAACAGTGCCTCCTGACCGGTGCCAGACAGATAGGGCACGTGAATCTTGATGGCTTCAGTCTGGCCAATACGATCCAGTCGGCCAATACGCTGTTCCAGCAGGTCGGGATGTTCGGGCAGATCAAACAGCACCAGATGGTGGGCAAACTGGAAGTTACGGCCTTCACTGCCAATTTCTGAACACACCAGTACCTGGGCACCATGCTCTCCTTCGGCAAAGAAGGCCGCAGCACGATCCCGCTCAATAATGCTCATGTTTTCGTGGAAAACCGCTGCCGGAATGCCGGACAGTATGCGCAGGGCATTTTCCAGGTCCAGTGCCGTATTGGCATTGGCACAGATAACCAGTACTTTCTCTTTCTTCAGCAGTTTCAGCAGGTTCATCAGCCAGTCTACCCGGGGGTCGACTTTCCACCAGGGGTCCATATCATCGACACGGATCTGAGCCTGGTAAGCCAGCTCCGGATAAAGGTTATGGCGGTAGTTGGACTCTTCTTCCAGTGCGATTTCGTACAGTTCCGGCAGCGCCTGGGGGTAGCCCTGGGCAGCTCGACCGGAGAATCCGCCAACGGCTGCCCGGGTATTACGAAACATCACACGGCCGGTACCATGACGATCCAGCAGGCGGCGCAGCAGCTGGGTTTGGGCAGTATTTCGAGCCTCTTCATCACCCTGATCAAGGATATCAATCAGCGACTTGCTGTCTTCTCCAAGGAAACTGATCAGATGGTCCCTTGCCTTGGCAGGGAGCGTCTGATTGTCATTGTTCAGAAGTTCCTGAACAGCCTCTGCCACCGGCTCATAACGGCTTTCTTCGGCTTCGAAGGCGGCAAGATCATGGAAGCGGTCCGGGTCCAGCAGACGCAGATGGGCAAAGTGGCTTTTGGCACCCATCTGCTCCGGCGTTGCGGTCAGCAGCAGGAGTCCCGGAATCTGCAGGGACAGCGCTTCAACACAGCGGTATTCCGCATTGGTCTCTTCTTCAGACCAGATAAGGTGATGGGCTTCATCCACAATCAACAGGTCGAAGTCCGCTTCCAGTGCCTGTTTACGGCGCTCGTCATCATGGCAGAGAAAGCCGATGCTGCTGACAATCAGCTGCTCGGTATTAAACGGGTTTTCATCCGGAGACTGACGGCAGCGCTCTTCGTCAAAGACGCTGAAACGCAGGTTGAAACGGCGCAGCATCTCCACCAGCCACTGGTGTACCAGGCTTTCCGGCAAGAGAATCAGCACCCGGCTGGCACGGCCGGTAATCAGTTGCTGGTGCAGTATCAGGCCGGCTTCAATGGTTTTACCCATGCCCACTTCGTCGGCCAGCATAACCCGTGGCGCATGGCGCTGGGAAACCTCCCGGGCAATATGCAGCTGATGGGGAATCAGGCTGGTGCGTGGGCCAATCAGGCCACGCATCGGGGACTTACGCAGACCGAAGTTATACTGGAGTGTCTTGTAACGCAGGGTAAAGTTGCTGTTCTGGTCAATCTGACCCGCCAGCATCCGGTCCTGTGGCTTGTTGAAGCGAATATGGTTGCCCAGCTCGGCTTCTGGCAGCTGTCGTGTTTCTCCGTCAGGGAGGGTTCCGCAGTAGGTCAGCAGGCCATCTTTCTCAATCACCTCGGTGACCAGCATAATCCAGCCCTCGTGGCTTTCGACACGATCTCCGGGGTTGAACTCAACGCGGGTCAGAGGGCAGTTGTTTATGGAGTAAAGCCGGGTTTCCCCGGTGGCAGGAAACAGCAGGGTGACCATACGACTGTCAAAGGTGAGCACAGTGCCCAGCCCCTGTTCGGTCTCAGTATCACTAATCCAGCGTTGCCCAGAAACGAAACTCGTCATATTTGACTACTAACCTTGCCTGACTGACAGACCGCCATTATACGTTACCGCCCGGGCGGTGCGTAGGCCGGAGATGGACCGGCGGACTGTATTTTGAAAATGGTTTATGGTGAGAGAGCCTCTGTATCGAACAGCAGGTTCTCAGGCTACTCGGGCCATCTCAATCATACGCTTCCCCGAAGTGTTTTGCCTGAAGATTATGACCGATGTGCCAAAAAGCGCGCTATATTAGCGGAATCCTCTTAAATTGCACTACGGGGATGACCGAAATTCAGCATGCCACGATGATTATAGACGGGAGTTTGGCTTTTATTGGCCTGGCTTGTTTTAAGAAGGTGTTCTGGAGGGAGGACTGCACAGGAACTTCCAGCGGCCTGTGCAGAAATATAACCGGGGGATCGTCAGAATTGGTAACGCAAGCCCATCAGCAGTGTGGTGGATTCCAGCTTGCCCTTGAGGGACTCGTCACCGGTAGCTGGCAGGTTTTTCAGTTCCCAGTCTCCCAAGTTGCGATGTTCGACACCAAGATCCAGGGCAAGGTGTTTACTGAATATGTAGGAGACGCCTGTACCCACTGTCCAGGCTATTTCGTTGCTGCTATGGTCATCCCATTTTTCATTCCAGTTCGCATTTGCTGAAAAGGTCTGTACACCGGATGCCTTGTTTTTGGCATATCCTGCGCCAGCCATAAGGTAGGGGACTACATGTTTATTGAGTGGCAGGTCGAAATAGGCCTTGAGCATATATACTTCAGATTCAATACTGATGTTGTTATACGCGGTACCAAGAAGTGTCGCATTGAATGGGCCTCCTCCTGTTAACCGATAGCCCAGAGAAACATCAATCTGATAATCTGACTCTTTCTGATAAGACCCTTCAAGCTCCAGACGGAAATTGGGGCTAAATACCAGTCCGGCACCAAAAGCTCCAACAGCAACGCTGTGATCGTTATTCAGGTTGGCTATCCCCATACTGCCTTGGAAAGTGGCAGGGTCATTGTTAGAAGGAGTACTGCCAATTGCAATGAATGGATTGACAGCCTCAGTATCCTTAATCGCCGTATAAGCTGCCCCACCCCGGGCAAAAGCATAAATATCCATAGCCTGACTGGTGGCCGGTACGGCAAGCGCCAGGCTTACCAATGTTGCGTTAAATGTTTTCATCATTATTTTACCGTTCAATGGTTAGAGAATTTTTATTTGAAAGCGATAACTGCCAGCTTTCTTATTAAAAAGGATAGACAAACTATGGGTGAACGGTATCAGCGGGCGATATCAGCGGGCAATGGGTGACAGGGACTACATATTGTGTACTTCTGGCTCTATACCCGCCTGACGATAGGCCCGGAACTTCGCCCTGGAAATCGCTTTCTGGTTCGGGTTCTGAACCACGACTTCACAGACACGGGCAAAGTCTTTGAAGAATGGAGGAACCTCAGGGCTGAGATTAATCAGCAACCGCTTTGACGCCACGGCAGGGTGGTCAAACCCCAGGGTGATGGGAGACTCTCTGGCCAACAGTACACTTTCCGGGGTATTGCCCTGGATGGGTGAAATAATCCCATGGGGAAGAAAGCTATCCTCCCGCCATGACCAGAGCAGTTGATCCATGGACTGGCAGCTGCTTTCATCCTCTGTATGGATATGCATGGGCAGGCCTCCACGCCATGCTTTGTCGATAAGGCGGCAGGCAAACTGCTGTTCGCTTTGCCCGTTATTGTCAAGATTGCTGTCTAGAAGGTAGAAAGTCACTCTGGTCATGGGGAAATCATAAACTAATCTGAGCAAACAAACAGGCCCTGATCGATCAGGGCCTGTCATCAGTACTGGTAACAGTCAGATTTTATTCAGCAGGTATTGTACCAGCATGGGCACTGGACGACCGGTAGCCCCTTTTTCCTTGCCCGATTGCCAGGCGGTTCCGGCGATATCCAGGTGCGCCCAGGGGTAGGCTTCGGCAAATTTAGCCAGGAAGCAGGCTGCGGTAATGGTACCCGCAGCAGGACCACCAATATTGGCCATATCGGCAAAGTTGCTGTCCAGCTGGCGGCTATATTCTTCACCCATTGGCAGCTGCCATGCCCGGTCCATGGCTTCTTTGGCAGCACTGATCAGCTCTTCAGCCAGCGGCTCATTATTACTGAGCAGGCCGGTGGTGTGATGGCCCAGGGCAACGACGCAGGCACCCGTCAGGGTGGCAATATCGATCACCGCTTCCGGCTTATAACGTTCTGCGTAGGTGAGGGCATCACAAAGCACCAGACGACCTTCGGCATCGGTATTGAGAATTTCAATGGTCTTGCCGGACATGGACGTTACGATATCTCCCGGGCGGGTGGCCTTACCGCTGGGCATGTTTTCTGCCGCAGCTACCATGCCAATGACATTAATGGGCAGATCCAGCTCGATAATAGCATTCATCACGCCGAATACACTGGCGGCACCGCACATATCAAACTTCATTTCATCCATGGCGGCACCGGGTTTCAGGGAGATACCACCGGTATCAAAGGTGATCCCTTTACCCAGCAGAACGAGAGGTTTGGCACCGCGTTTGCCATTTTTGAACTCCATGCAGATCAGCCGGGCTTCCTGTTCGGAGCCGGCACTGACGGAGAGCAGGGAACTCATGCCAAGGTCAGACATCTGTTTTTCATTGAGCACCTTGGTGGTCAGTTTGGCATGCTTTTTCGCCAATGCTTTGGCTTCCTCGGCAAGGTAGGTTGGATGGCAGATATTACCTGGCAGGTTGCCCAGGGTTCGGGCCACATTCCGGCCATTACCAATGGCCTGCCCCTGGGCCAGACCGGCTTTCACTTCTTCAGCATTTTTACGGTCTGCCAGCAGAGTCAGCTTCTTCAGAACCGCGCCTTTGCCGGTGTCGTTTTTAAACTGGCTGAACTGATAAAATGCATATTCAACCGCTTCAACCAACTGACGGGTGATCCAGTGCAGTGATTTGCCCTCGACGTTGATATCTTCGATGGCAATGCTTGCTTCCCTGGCATTCAGTGATTTCAATTGGCTGGCCAGGTTGACCCTCAGTTTGTTAAACCCGGCTTCTGTTAATGGCTTATCATTTTCACCCATGGCCAGCAGCAGCAGACGCTCAACCGGCGCATGTCGGCTGTGCAGAAGCATCAGTGAGTGGCCGGGCTTGAAATCCAGATCGCCACGTTTGAGCAGGTCGGTAAGATACCCCTCGGTTAACGAGTCTAAGGCTGTCGCAGAGGGCGGAAGCGTTTTCTTGTGGACGCCCAAAATAAGGCAGGCAGTTTTCTGTTTTTCTGCAGCACCACTCTTAACAACAAATTCCATGGTCTCTCCAAGGGGACAAGTTATCCGATTTCATGGATAATAATACGGTTAAGCCAATTCAACCAGACGCTTTAGTCCGGATATGGGATATTCAGGCATCATCCAGACGGCTATCAGAACGTAGAAGTCATTGGGTTAATTGTATGTTTATTCTACGATTCTGTCAGACAGGCCGGGATTATACCGGTTTTTTAAGGCGACTGACGTATAATTGTTCATTTTGATTTTATGAATTTCACCAAGGCATGCCTTTAATCATATTTCGTTACCTGTCCAGACAGATGCTGCAGGTTATGTTAGCAGTGACGTCTGTCGTATTGCTCATTATCATGAGTGGACGCTTTGTGAACTATCTGGCACAGGCGGCAACCGGGACGCTGAAAGCGGATTTTCTCTTTGCCATCATGGCTTACCGGATCCCGGAGTTTCTGGTCATGATACTGCCCCTGGGGCTTTTCCTGGGCATTATTCTCGCCTATGGCAGGCTGTATGTTGATAACGAAATGACGGTGCTCAGCGCCTGCGGTCTCAGCCATCATCAACTTTTAGGCATAACCATGGTGCCTGCGGCCGGGGTTATGCTGGTGGTTGCGCTGTTAAGCCTGGAGGTTGCCCCCCGGGGAATACAGAAAGTTGAAAGCATTTTTGTCGAGCAGGACGCTCTGACTGAGTTTGATACCCTGGTTTCCGGTCGTTTCCAGAAGTTTGGCTGGCAGCGCGTGACCTACGCAGAGACGTTAACCGACGACCGCCAGCAGATGATCAGGGTTTTTATCGCCAACCGTAACGGGGATAGCAAGAACACAGGTTCGATGACCTTGCTGCTGGCGCAAAAGGCAAGCCTTGAAGTTAATGCAGCAGAGGGTGGTCAGCGCTATCTGATATTGGATGATGGTTACCGCTATGACCTTACGCCCGGCGCATTGCCTCTGCGGGAAATTGCCTTTGAACATTACGGTCTTCGTATGGAAGAGCGGCGCTCCGGAAAAGAGATCAGCAAGGAGCAGGCCCTGCCAACGGCAACACTTTTGGCGTCCGACACCCCGGGGCATCGTGCTGAGCTGCAGTGGCGCATCTCTTTGCCACTGTTAATACCCATTGTGGTGCTGATGGCATTGCCTCTGGCCCGGGTTAATCCCAGACAGGGGCGTTATGTGAAGCTGTTGCCCGGAATATTGCTGTATCTGCTGTATCTGGCTTTGTTAATGAGTGGCCGTGGCGCGGTTGAGGATGGACGACTATCGCCGGATATTGGTCTGTGGCCGATTCATATTCTTTTCTTGCTGATTGCTTTGCTGTTATACCTTGTTGAGCCGGGTAAACTCTGGCTGGCGCGCCGGAGGGCTGGAAATGCGTAAGCTGGATCGTTACATATCCAGAAATATTCTGGGGGCAACGGTGATTGTCCTGCTGATTCTGGTATTTCTGGAAGCGTTGTTTGCTTTTTTGGGGCAGCTGGATGATGTCAGGGGCAACTATCAGTCGCTGGACGCTTTGATATATACCCTGTTGATGATACCCAAAAAACTGTACGAGCTGATTCCCGTGTCGGCACTGGTTGGCTGCCTTATGGGGCTGGGCTCCATGGCGTCCAGCAGTGAGCTGGTGGTTATGAGGGCCGCTGGTATCTCACTGTGGCGTATTCTGGGGGCAGTAATGAAGCCCACCCTGGTCATGATTATTACCGGATTGATGCTTGGCGAATATCTTGCCCCCATGGCCGAGCAGGTTGGCGAAACCAGAAAGGCGATAGCCCGCTCCGCTGATGGCACATACACCGGAGAAGGCTTCTGGCATCGTGAAGGCCGTGAATTTATGTACTTCAATGCGGTCGAGCCAAACGGCGTGCTTTACGGCGTGAGTCGTTATGTTTTTGATGATGAGATGAAGCTTCAGGAAAGCGCTTTTGCCAAACGGGGAATCTATCAGGGTGATCATTGGCTGCTGGAGGATGTCACCACCATACGCCGTAAGAATGAGCAGTTTATTACTGAGCAGAGTCTGGTTGAACCCTGGGATACCAGCCTGACAACAACACTGTTGAAAGTGGTGGTGGTCAAACCTGAAGCATTGCCCATATCCGGCCTGCTCACTTATACGAAGTACTTGAAAGCACAGGGGCTGGATGCCGGAGAGTATGATCTGGCACTGTGGACAAAGCTGCTTCAACCGTTATCCATACTCTCCCTGGTTATTGTGGGCATCTCTTTTGTCTTTGGTCCTTTGCGTTCGGTCAGTATGGGGTTGCGGATCTTTTCCGGGGTGATCACCGGCATTGTCTTTATGATCGTTCAGAACCTGATGGGTCCATCCAGCCTGGTATTCGGGTTTCCACCGGTATTATCGGTAATGATTCCAGTCGTCATCTGCCTGCTGGCGGGTGCGGTGATGTTAAGGCGGGCTGCATAAAGGGTTAAAGGGCGTAGGCTCCATGCCCTGAATAAAGGACTGTGCCAATCACCCTTCTACTCCGCTCAGGGTGAACGGAGATTGTTCGCATCCTTTAGGCTTCTTTATGCATTCCCACGCAGAGCGTGGGAACGATGGGGGTGGAGATTATCGCTGGAAAGGGTGCCCGGGAATTCTTCTTACAGGCTTTTGTGGGGTTCGTGTGACCGGGCAGTAGAGCCTGCACTCTTCCAGTTGATCTGAGTGGTGGAAAGATTCTGGATTTCCTGATAAACGACGAAAGACTTCCGCCAGTTGAGATACAACCTGTTCAAATAGCCAAGTATTCATACTGGAGTCTCCCTTTTTACTGCCTGCTGAAAGCCTATCTGCTAAGAAAAGCCATCGATAGTCTTGTTGGTACACCGTCGTCGGTGAATGACGATGGTTTCATTCTAATGCTGGATAGGTAAAAATACCAATAAATGTTTCGGTATATGTGTATCAGGCGGCAGACAGCAGTGAACAGTCGTCTGTAAATATTAATGCTGGTAGTGTAACCAGTGCCGCTTATTTATGAAGCTGCACTGAGATATTAGAAGGCTGTGGTCAGGTTTTTTTTACCGGTTTTTCCAGAAGAATGACTCTGGATGACGATGCCAGATCCTGCCAGCTTCGCCGCTGATGATCGATCAGTGCCCAGAGAAGCCCGATACCAGCAAGCGACAGTGCAGGAATGGCAATCAGAAAACGGATCACGCTTTGCCATGGGCTGATCAAATGGTTGTCGCTGCTGACCACTTTTATTCTCCAGGCCTGCATACCGAGGGTTTGTCCTGACCGGGTCCAGAAAAAGCCAAAGAAGCCGTAAATGATGACCAGCAGCGCGGCGTAGAAAAAGGGGCCTCCAAGCTGGTAGCCCTCTTCAGTCATGGTTTTCAGTTGCTCATCACCGAAAATCTGTATCTGGATGAACAGATTAATAAAACCGGCCATAAACAACAGAGCCAGGATTAACAGAGAATCGTACAACATGGCCGCAGCTCTTCTCCACACTGGAGCCGGGGTAAGATTAGTGGCTTCCATCGACCTCTTGCCTTGTTATTAAACGTGTCGGGACATTCTATCAGCAAATTTTTTTCACGCACATAACTACTGCTGTCGTCCGCTCAATGGTAGCACCCGGCACAGGTGTCTCGGTATTTTTCTGTCTTTGGACTTTTTAATGGAACAAATTTACGTGGTTGCTGTCCCATAAGGGCTGAAGATTTTTGAGAATCGGATTATTACGATTTGATTACATTATTTATCTTTTTTTAAGGGATGAAATTGTTTTTCATTATTGAATGGTGACATGCCTGAAAAGAATAAAATGCTTTCCGGGGAGTATGATGAGGCAGAATCGAGTTGTTCATGATTTCTCATTTTTAATTGTTCTTATGTTCAGTTTACTGGCCATTAATGCCACTGCCGATGTAGATGAGCATACTGAAAATATCTCAGAATCATCAATGTATCTGGATGATGAGGGTGATTTAATTGAGGAAGATCTGGACGATGACGATGATTTAATGGAGGAAAATCCGGAGGATGAAGATGATTTAATTGAGGAAGATCTGGATGATGATGCTGAAGAAAATGAAGCCAGCAACGAACCCGAGAAACAATATGCAGACAGTGAATATTACCAGGATCTGATTCGATCCAGAAATAAGAATGCAACCTCTCTATTCATGTCGATCATTGATAATAGTAACTACCTGTTTAATGACCTGATGATGGAACCCCTGATCCGTCCTTTTATCAACTTTGCTTCGGAGTATCAGGATGTTTTCAATCATCACGTGCTAGACCCGGTTCGCCGTGGCAAACACTATATGAGGTATATGGACAGTGTCATGCTCGGTACCTTTGATAATATTTTAAATGAAGATACCGGGACTAAAAACTGGCCTTATGCTATTGCAGGCGTGCCTTATGGCTGGGTTGTAAAGAATGTTGTTGCTGATTTTAAACTGGGCTCTGAGGTACGCAGTCCGGGCATTACCGACAATAAATATCATAATCATCCCGTTCTGGTGGAACGCCTCGGGGCAGAGACGGCGGAAGTGGGAACCAAAATGTCAGAGGAACACAAAAATGAACTGGTTGTTATTGATGTTGTAAAACCTTTTATGCCGAGGCTGGAGATATGGGATGAAGAAAATTCACTTTTTTCGTCCCTGTACAATTTCTATTATGCGACAAAGGAGCTGGTAACTGACGTCTATCAAGTTGTCGAATTTGAAGAGACGGATTTTTTCCAACGAACAGGTCGGTATGAGGAGTCTGACCGAACGTTTCTGCATCACTGGAATAAAACCATATCAAAGCGAAGTGCATTCAGAAGTGGTCAGATTATCAGGGTGGACAGAAAGGGTTATTTTTCCATGGGGCCTGTTCCCATCGCCTGGAATTATTGTGAAGTGATGTTACACGAAGGTGGCAGCAAAGATATTGAGGTTGTTGAAGAGGAAGATGAAACCGAAATTTATTATCAGCATCCTGACACTTATGTATGGGGCGCGCGGGGTGACAGAATGACTCCCAGGGAGAGAACCAGAACGGTTCGTAAAAAGGTGGTCAAACAGGTCCCGAATATTACCACATTCCGGGTTTACACCGAAAACCTATGCCTGGCAGCGGAGGCATCCGTTCGCTCTAAAAGTGAGGTCATTACCTTCACCACGCGCAGGTTGTTTTCCTGGTTCGTGCCAGGGCTGGCATTTATTGGTGCCCCTTCCGTTTCTTATCTGCTGATGGGGCAGTTTGGTATTAATAATTACTTCCCGCTCACAGCCGGCCTGATGGCCACTGTTTTTCTGACGTCCTGGGTGGTTCCCTCAATGTGGGAGTCTGACATTGAAGATACTATGCACAGTATCAAGTTCCCTCCCCCGGACAAGTTGTAATGCCTCTCCTGATGGTAGTCACGGGTATGATTCTGAGCACCACCAGACCAGTGCGGAAACGTCTTTTGCTGTTTTCAGGCTATCTTAAATTATCTATCCATTGACTTAAGATTAATTTCTCAGGGGATTTGGCATGACCTGGTTGCAGTTGATCATTGTTCTGGCATTTATTTTCCTGGGAGCCCGGTTGGGCAGCATTGGTATTGGTTTTGCTGGTGCTGTTGGGGTTGTGGTGCTTACCCTGGGGCTTGGGATGAATCCTGGCACCATTCCGGTGGATGTGATCCTTATCATCATGTCTGTCATTGGTGCTGTGGCAGCCATGCAGGTCGCTGGCGGGCTGGATTATCTGGTATATATTGCGGATAAATTGCTTAGAAGGCGGCCGCAGTACGTGACGTTCCTGGCTCCGGCTGTTACTTACTTCATGACATTGCTCGCTGGCACAGGCCATACGGCTTATTCAACATTGCCGGTTATTGCCGCTGTTGCCCGTGAGAATGGGATTCGCCCATCCCGACCTCTGAGTATTTCGGTGATTGCCTCTCAGGTCGCCATTACCGCCTCTCCGGTCTCCGCCGCTGTGGTGGTATTCAGCGGTATGCTGGAACCCTTTGGTGTTGATTATCTGGATCTGCTCCTGATTTGCATTCCTACCACATTTGTTGCCGTGATGTTGACGTCGCTGGTGTGTAATTACCTTGGCTGTGAACTGCACAAAGATGAAGTGTACCTGCACAAGCTCTCTGAAGGCCTGATTCAACCTGCAGAGGTTGTGGATAATCGAATAAAGCCCGGCGCAAGGATGTCCGTGCTGATTTTTGGCCTGAGCATTCTGGCGGTGGTGGTATATGCGACGCTGGTCAGCGATAAGGTGGGTGTTATTGACAATCCCGTACTGCCCAGAGACAGCGCCATTTTTGCCTTTATGCTCAGTGCGGCGTGTCTGATTACCCTGGTTACCCATATAGATACCAATCACATTCTGAATGCCCAGACTTTCAAGTCGGGTATGAGTGCGTGTATCTGTGTTCTGGGCGTTGCCTGGCTGGGGAATACATTTGTTGGTGCCCACCTTGAGAATGTTCAGGAGACCGCCGGGGATATTCTTGATCACTATCCCTGGCTGCTTGCCCTGGCACTGTTTCTGGCGTCCATGTTACTGTATTCCCAGGCCGCAACGACCCGGGCTCTGATGCCAGCAGCCCTGATGATTGTTGACCCGGTGACGGCTATCGCGTCATTTGCTGCCGTGAGTGCCCTGTTTGTTTTGCCAACCTACCCAACCTTGCTTGCCGCGGTCGAGATGGATGAAACAGGTTCTACCCGGATCGGCAAGATGGTGTTTAATCATCCTTTCTTTGTACCCGGAGTGATCTGCATCCTGCTTAGTGTGGTTTTTGGTTTTCTGCTGGCTCCGGTTATTATCTAGGAGCCTGTCGGACTTAAGACTGTCCTACTGCGGTTGCGATAAATTGGTCTAAAAATTCCTGCTTCTTCGTCAAATAGCCCCGCTATTCTCCTCAGAAGCAGAAATTTTTATCCTCAATTTCTCGCAATCCTCGCTACGGACGCTTAAGTCCGACAGGCTCCTAGTTTCAAAAAATAATATTGATCTAAGTGGCAGGGGGAACAGGTATGTTAAATCTTGATACGACAGTACTGGTGGTTGTGGATGTTCAGGGCAAGCTGGCCACCCTGATGCATGAACATGAGTCACTCTTTGACAATATTGTGACCATGGTTAAAGGGGCCAGATTGCTTAATATGCCGATTCTCTGGCTGGAGCAGGTTCCGGAAAAGCTGGGAGGCACCATTCCTGAACTGGCTGATGAGTTATCGGATTTCAGCCCGGTGAGAAAAACATCCTTCAGTGCCTGTGGTGAGCCCGCTTTTATGTCAGCGCTTGAACAGACAGGTAGCAGACAGGTGTTGTTGGCCGGCATAGAGACCCATATCTGCGTTTATCAGACGGCGATGGATCTGCTTGCTGGAGGCTATGAGGTAGAAGTGCTGGTTGATGCGGTTTCATCAAGAACATTACAGAGCAAAGAGGTGGCTCTGGATAAAATGTCAGCCCAGGGGGCTGATCTGACAACCGTTGAAATGGCGCTGTTTGAACTGATGAAATCTGCCGACGCACCACAGTTTCGTGATGTCGCCAGGCTGATTAAATGATTCGGACCTGAGCCTCAGGAGGCTGAGGCTCATTTTTCGATGTCAAAAGATAAGGTGGGCGATCGCGGCAATAACGGGCAGCGTGACCAGCGTTCTCAGAATGAAAATAATAAATAGCTCAACCAAGGTGACCGGAATCTTGCTTCCCAGGAGCAAAGCACCCACTTCAGAAAGGTAAATCAGCTGAGTCAGGGATAATGCCGCAATTACAAACCGGGTCATATCATTGTCAATGGATGCCGCCAGGATAGAGGGCACAAACATATCGGTGAAGCCCACCATCATGGTGGTTGAGGCCGCCTGGGCTTCAGGAATCTGCAACCACTCCAGCAACGGCAGAAAAGGCATGCCCAGGTACTGGAAGACCGGGGTGTATTCGGCAATGATCAGGGCAATGGTACCAATGCCCATCACCACTGGCAGTACCCCAAACACCATATCGATGGCGTTCTTGCCACCATCCTGAATGATCTTCATGGGATGGGTGATTTTGGCGGCTTTCTCCAGTGCCTGCTCCAGACCCCAGGCAAAAGCACTGGTACCCTGAGGAATAATTTCATCATCATCACTGCGGGTTTTGCCGCAGATGAACACGTCTTTTTTTCTGGACAGGGGAGGCAGCTTGGGGACGATAAAAGCGGCAACCAGCCCGGCAAAGCAGACGGTCAGGTAGAAGCGGGTAAACATGTGTTCCAGACCCACCTGAGCAATCACCACCAGTGAGAAGGTAATTGACACAACAGAGAAAGTGGTACCGATCACCGCAGCTTCACGCTGAGTATAATAGGAGGTTTCATATTGCTTACTGGTCATCAGGATACCAACGCTGCCATCCCCCAGCCATGAGGCAATACAGTCAATAGCTGAACGGCCGGGCAGGTTAAATACCGGTCGCATTATGCGTGTCATCAGGGTGCCCAGCAGCTCCAGCAGGCCAAAGTTCATTAATAGTGGCAGCAAAAGTCCGGCAAAGATAAAGACTGAAAACAGAGTCGGCATCAGGTCATTCAAAACCATGCCGCCAGTGGCTCCTGACCAGATGGCTTCGGGACCAAACTCGAAAAAGCTGGAAAGCACAAAGACCATGCCAGCAACCCTTACCAGGCACCAGAGTGGGGTAATATCAAACAGAGAGTTAAGAAATGGGCGCGTCATTATTGCTTTTGGCTGAAACAGCTTGGTAATGATGGTGATGCATCCGGTAAAGCACACAATAATGGTAATGATGGTGGTCAGCTGGTCTTTGAGCAGCGCTTTTAATCCGCCGGCCAGCAGGGCCACAGGAATGGTAAATTCATCATTAATACTGACCGGAGTGACAAATAGCAACAGACCAATCAGTGATGGAATTAAAAACGTTAACCAGTGACGCAGGCTGGTCTCTCTCTTTTTTACGGCTGTAAACTGCTTCATAACAAGCCCGACTCCTCAAACTCAGCCATGCACGAAAGTATGATTCAAAAACCTCAAATTTCCTGCCCAGCAAATAAATGAGTCAGGAGTCTGGTCATGGTCTAAATGAATCAGTGCATATCGCAGCCAGTAGGTTTGCTGGCTGCTGATTGCACCCTGTTTAGGTTGATTATGCATTATTTCTTAATAAATATTAACTTTCTACCCCGGAAAAGACCTATCTCCTTGATTTTTTATTAAATACCAAGGGCTAGTGATACTCATTGCATTGGCTAACGATAGAAATGAGGATGGAGATATTGATATGGGAACCAGAAGGGATATTGAATCAACAAAGCTGCCAACTGCCAACTGCCAACTGCCAACTGCCAACTGCCAACTGCCAACTGCCAACTGCCAACTGCCAACTGCCAACTGTCAGTCGGCAGTCATTATGAGATATCAATCAGCCCCGATAATAACGCTGTTCGATAAATGGCATTTTACTGACGGTCATTGGCAACTTTTTACCTCTGACCAGTGCATACACTCCTGTTCCCAATGCCGCATAATCAGCGTTGATCAGAGCCATCGCAACCGGTGCCCCAACCGTTGGGCCAAAGGTGCCGGAGGTTACCCGACCAATAGGCTGACCGAGATCATCAACCAGTTCTGCCCCTTCACGAACCGGGGCTCGGCTACTGCCAGTCAGGCCAATGCGTTTGGTGGCCACCTGTCGGGTCTCAATCTGCTGCAGAATTTTTTCGGCTCCGGGGAAGCCTCCTGCCCGCTCACCATCATGACGACGATTTTTACTGATGGCCCACATCAGGCTCGCTTCAATAGGGGTGGTATTGACATCCATATCATGGCCGTAGAGACAGAGGCCCGATTCCAGCCGGAGGGAGTCTCTGGCACCCAAACCAATTAATTCAACCTCCGGATGGTCGAGCAGTAGCCGGGTGATGCGTTCAGCGTCTTTTTCCGGGATGGAAATCTCAAAGCCATCTTCCCCGGTATACCCGGAACGGCTGATAAAACAGGGTGCCCCATCGATGGATAGCTGGCGGGAGTCCATAAAGACCAGTTCAGCCACCTCAGGAACAACCTTTGCCATAACCTCTGCGGCCATGGGTCCCTGAAGAGCAACAAGTGCCCGGTCATCGAGAACGTCCAGCTTGATACCTTCCGGCAGTCTGGACCGGATATGCTGAATATCCTGCGCCTTGCACGCCGCATTAACCACCAGATAGAGGCAATCGTCATAACGGGTGGCCATCAGATCATCAAGGATACCCCCAGCCTCATCGGTAAACAGGGCGTAACGCTGTCGGCCAATGGCAAGGCCTGCAATATCAACCGGCACCAGGGATTCCAGGAAATAGTCAGCCCCTTCACCGGACAGTTTCAGCTGCCCCATATGAGAAACATCAAAAAGCCCGGCCTTACTGCGTGTATGGATATGCTCGTTCTTAACCCCGGATGGGTACTGCACCGGCATTTCATAACCGGCAAAAGGCACCATTTTTGCTCCCCGGGCCAGATGAAGACCATATAACGGGGTTCTTTTCAGGCTTCCAGCGGACGCTTCAGACATACCTTATCTCCATTTATTGATAATTATCAATGCCGGGGCACGAACAGATAAAATTGCGGTCGCCAAAAACGTTGTCGATGCGATTGGCCGCAGGCCAGTATTTCGACTTATGACCGGCAGCTGATGGAAATGCCGCGACCTTCCTGCTGTATGGGCGTTGCCATTCATCTTCCGCCAGGTCTGCCATGGTATGGGGGGCGTTGACCAGAGGGTTGTTGTCTTTTGGCCATTTGCCGTTGGCGACCTGATCAATTTCCTGCTTGATTGAGATCATCGCATCAATAAAGCGGTCTATTTCTTCCCTGGATTCAGACTCGGTTGGCTCGATCATCAGGGTTCCAGCCACGGGGAAAGACATGGTCGGAGCGTGGAAACCATAATCCATCAGGCGTTTGGCAATATCTTCCTCGGTAATACCGCAGGCCTCTTTGATCGGGCGAATATCAAGGATGCATTCGTGGGCAACGTGGTTGTTTCTGCCCTGATAGAGAATCGGGTAATGATCACCCAGCCGTTTTGCCATGTAGTTGGCATGCAGGATGGCCAGCTCTGTTGACTCCCGTAGACCCCGGCTGCCCAGCATGGTGATGTACATCCAGCTGATGGGCAATATGGACGAGCTGCCGTAAGGCGCAGCAGATACGGCGCCAATGCCTTCATTATGGCCTTCGACCGGGCTTATAGAATGGTTGGGCAGGTAAGGTGCCAGATGGCTCTTGACGCCAATGGGGCCCATACCCGGACCGCCACCACCGTGGGGAATGGCAAAGGTCTTGTGCAGATTGAGATGGGAGACATCGGAGCCGATATCGCCCGGGCGGGAGACACCGACCATGGCGTTCATATTGGCACCATCCATATAAACCTGGCCGCCATGATCATGAATGATCTGGCAGATGGTGCGGATCTCTTCTTCGTAGACCCCGTGGGTGGAAGGGTAGGTGACCATCAGAGCACAGAGGCGGTCACTGTACTCTTCAGCTTTGGCTCTCAGGTCATTGACATCCACGTTACCGCTGTCATCACAGGCGACAATCACAATTTTCATCCCGAGCATCGCCGCCGAAGCGGGATTGGTGCCGTGAGCGGAAGAAGGGATCAGGCAAACATCACGGTGCTCCTGCTGGTTTGCCCGTTGATAATTACGGATAGCCAATAGGCCCGTATATTCCCCCTGGGCTCCGGAGTTTGGTTGCATGGAGATGGCGTCATAACCGGTAATCTCCACCAGAGCCTGTTCCAGTTGCCGGATCATGGTCAGGTAACCCGGAACCTGATCTTTGGGCGTGAAAGGGTGAATACTGGAAAATTCCGGCCAGGAAACCGGCAGCATTTCTGCTGCAGCATTGAGCTTCATGGTGCATGAACCCAGTGGAATCATGCCATGAACCAGTGAGTAATCCTTGTTTTCCAGCCGCTTCAGATAACGCATCATATCGGTTTCTGAGTGATGGCTGTTGAATACCGGGTGACTCAGGATGCTGTCTGAACGTCGCAGTTCCGGTGCGAGTCCGATGGTACTCCGGGTATGAGACAGCTGACTGTTATTGGCCGAGATCTGGCGGTCAATGGAGGCAATATTCAGCTCTTTGCCGTCACCCATAAAGATATTGAACAGTTCAATAATGTCTTCAGAGCGGGTGGTTTCATCAAGGCTGACACCCAGGCGGTCAGAGCCAATTCGGCGCAGGTTGCAACCATATTTCAGCGCCCGCTGGATAATGGTTTCCTGCTCACTGCCTACCTTGAAGGTCAGGGTATCAAAGAAGGTTTGGTTGCACTGGAAACCCATTTCAGTGAGTCCATGATGAAGGATTCGGGTCAGGCGGTGTACGCGTTCTGCGATGGTTTTTAACCCTTCCGGACCGTGGTAGACCCCATAAGCGGCCGCCATGTTGGCCAACAGAGCCTGGGCAGTACAGATATTGGAGGTGGCTTTTTCCCGGCGAATATGTTGCTCACGGGTCTGCATGGCCATACGCAGGGCGGTATTGCCACGGCTGTCTTTGGATACCCCGATAACCCGGCCGGGGATTGAGCGTTTCAGTTTACCGGTGGTGGCAAAAAATGCAGCGTGGGGGCCGCCAAAGCCCATGGGCACGCCAAAGCGCTGGCTGTTACCCAGAACAATATCAGCGCCAAGTTCCCCGGGGGATTTCAGTAATGTCAGGGCCAGCAGATCCGTGCCTACTGAAACCATGGCACCCTGTTGCCGGGCCATGGCGGCAATGCTCTCAATATCTGTGATGTTACCGTAGGTGCCCGGATACTGAAGCTGCACACCAAATACATCGTGATTGCCCAGCTCGGTATGGGGGTTGCCAACGATAACGTTGATGCCAAGCCAGTCGGCACGGGTTTTGATTACATCAATGGTTTGTGGGTGCACGTCATCGGCCACAAAGAATGTTTGTGAGGCCGCTTTGCTGCGTCCCACGCTACGCAGGCAGAGGGTCATGGCTTCGGCAGCGGCAGTTGCTTCATCCAGAAGGGAGGCATTGGCAACTTCCATACCCGTGAGGTCCATAACCATCTGCTGGAAGTTCTGCAGCATTTCCAGGCGGCCCTGGGAGATTTCGGGCTGATAAGGGGTATAGGCGGTATACCAGCCGGGGTTTTCCAGCAGATTACGCAGAATGACATTGGGTACTTCGGTGTTGTAATAGCCCATGCCAATGTACGACTTATTCACTGTATTTTGCCGGGCCAGGTCATAGAGCCCGGCAAGGGCCTGCTGCTCTGTTTTTCCGGCAGGAAGTGCTAACTCCCGATTTAACCGGATGCTGCCCGGAACGGTGTCATTGATCAGCTCTGCCAGCGATTTGAGCCCGAGACTTGCCAGCATGGCCTGCTGTTCCTGCTGGTCAGAACCTGTGTGACGATGGGTAAAGGCATCGTTATGTTCCAGTTCTGCCAGTGTTGGCAGAGTAGAAGTGTGTTCAACGGCCATGTTGTCGTCCTGTTGTCACTATTACGTTATTTTAATAAAATTTCTTTGAACTGACGGATTTGTTGTTAAAGACAAAGGTCAGTAGTGGAAATATAAGACAAATGTTGTTTTCGGTTCGGTTTTCAGCACATTACGACATTAACAGCCAGGCCACCGGTGGCTGTCTCTTTGTATTTATCCTGCATATCCAGCCCCGTCTGGCGCATGGTTTCAATGACGTCATCAAGGGAAACCCGGTGCTGCCCGTCACCTTTCAGGGCCAGCCGGGCCGCATTGATGGCCTTGACAGCGCCCATGGTATTGCGCTCAATACAAGGGACCTGTACCAGACCGGCTATCGGGTCACAGGTCAGGCCCAGGTTGTGCTCCATGCCTATTTCAGCGGCATTTTCAATCTGGCGGTTATTGCCACCCATGACGGCGCACAGAGCGCCTGCCGCCATGGAACAGGCCACCCCGATTTCCCCCTGACAACCCACTTCTGCGGCCGAGATTGAGGCGTTCTTTTTATAGAGCATGCCAATGGCAGCAGCGGTGGCCAGAAAGGTCACAATACCCGCTTCACTGCTACCCGGAACAAAACGATCGTAATAGGCAAGAACCGCCGGAATAACACCGGCTGCACCATTAGTTGGTGCGGTAACAACACGACCACCAACGGCGTTCTCTTCATTGACGGCGATGGCAAACAGGTTGACCCAGTCCATGACTTCCAGGTGATCCTGCTGGTCTTCCGGGCGGTTCAACAGTTCCTGATGCAGCTGATGTGCACGACGATTGACGTTCAGACCGCCGGGCAGTACCCCGGTCTGCTGACAGCCACGGTTGATGCAGCGGTCCATTACCTGCCAGATATTCAGCAACGCTGGTTGAATCTGGTCAGATCTTCCCAGATGTTGTTCATTCTCCAGAACAATTTCACCGATGGAAAGTCCGGTTCTGTCTCCGATATCCAGAAGGTCCTGGGCGTTATTGAACGGAAAGGGGATCTGAATGTCCGTTGCTGAAGTTGTCTGCTCGGTTTCCTCTTCATTCAGTACGAACCCTCCGCCCACGGAGTAATAATTGTCATGAAAAAGCTCGAGGCCTGCTGCATCAAAGGCTCTCAGGGTCATACCGTTAGGGTGCTTGGCAAGCGAGTGACCGTGCAAAAAGTGAAGGTGTTGATCTTCGACGAAAGGAATTGGATATTGGCCAGCAAGTATCAACTCACCGGTGCTGCGGATATTGTTGATCAATGCCGGAGCCTGGTCAGGATCAAGCAGGTCCGGTTTTTCACCCATAAGGCCCAGCATTACGGCAGTGTCGGTGGCATGGCCTGCACCGGTCATGGCCAGGGAACCGTAGAGCTCAATACGAATCTGACGGGTATTCTCAAGCTGCCCCTGTTGGAGCAGGGCGTCAAGGAAGCGGTTGGCGGCTACCATTGGACCCACTGTATGGGATGAGGAAGGGCCTACACCAATCTTGAACAAATCGAGAATACTTAAGCTCATCGCCATGACTCCATTTGTTGATATATTTTTGTGATATCTGCTTTCAGGGCTGTTTTTTTGTTATTTATCAAAAGGAAGATGGTCATAAGAGCCATTAATAGAGAGCCGCCTGAAACCAAGCATCAATGGGTTATTAACGGGTTTTGACCAGATCACTGAATTCCTGACGGTAAGCGTAACAATACCTTTCTCTCACATCAATAAACAAGTTTTCAATAAGAAACAAATTTTCACAGCGACATGGTTAAAAGGGCATCTGGAGCCCATCTTGAATACACCGGAAGACGAGTTTCAATCACTCAACGCTGATGACATCAAGGCAAGAGCCAGAAAGAGGCTGAACAATTCCGGAGGTGATGAGTGAGCGAACTCTACCGCTTTGCCCGGTAGCCATTGCTCAGCAGGAAGAAATCTGGCTCTTTACCTACAAACATTGGGGAGAAAAACAGGCCGATCTTTACATTGATGGGCTACACCAATATTTAACCAGCGTCGCCAGAAACCATGCTCTACTGAAAGTGCTACCGGAGAGCATCATCAACGGAGTCAGTTTTTGCGTTATAAGAAGCACTATGTATTTGTAAAATCCTCCGATGGTGCGCAATCGGAAGTTTTATACGTCCTGTCTATTTTGCACAGCAGTATGGACATACCAGCACGTTTAAATGAGTTGCTTGATGAGTTATAGAAAGCAGCCTGCAGGAGAGGAATGCTTCTTTCTCAGGTGGTTGATGGCGCGGCGATGTTGGGAGGAAGTTCAAGATGCAAGACCCCAGCTTTTGGGGCGGACCATATATGATACCGGTTATGCACTGGAGTGTGATTTTTTACCTGAACATTAAACCTGTTTGCCAGTTAGCCAGTCAGCAGCTGCTTCCAGTGGGTTGGCGGCCATTTCCCATTTCACTTTCTCTCCGGACTGCTTGATGATACCCCACTGTCCGGGTTGAAAGAATGAACGACAGATAACCAGCTTTTCATCGGATGCCAGATGATTGGTTGCTACAGAGTCCTGACAGGCAATGTAAAGCTGGCTGGTGAGGTCATAGTCCACAATCTGTTTTTCCTGCCAGCCTTCCGGCGTTTCCGGTAGACCATCCTGAAACAGCACTGCAATGTGTTGATCAATCATGTAGTAGTGCATTGCTCTGGAAGCAAAACCATGACCGGATACGCCAAAGACGACCATGCTTGGGCACTGACCAGTTAGTAACTGGTTCAGATAGAACTGGAAATGATAGGGGTCGGGCAGGGATGGAGCTGTCGTGAACAGCGGCGAATGGGGGATTTGCTGAAGTTTACCGATAAATTTGTGATGTAACGGTGGACAGGGCAGCCCCTCGCTGGTCAGGAGTGCAACAGCCGATTGATAACAGTTACGGCCCGCTTCGTGCTCAAACATAACTATAAACCTTGTGATTGTCCCTGGACGGATAATAGATAGCTGTCGGGTGCATGGTGGCGCTGGAATTGCGCAGCATTCAATCCTGTGGACGGATCTTTCCATTGTTGCCAATTCTCAATAACCCGGCCATTGCTTGCCAGCATGGAGGCATGGCTCTGCAGTTCTTTCACACGGCTGACCGTAGACTTTGCTTCCTCTCGGGTTATCAATCCATCCATTTGCTGGTGAATCTGCGCCGGGGTGATTGACATCAGTTTCTCATAGACTCTGGCATCAATCACCGAAGGTAACCCTGCGGTACTTCCTGCAAACCGGCGAAATCCTCCGGGCTTTGAAGGGGTGCGTACCTGATGGAGGCCAGGGTAGAAACCCATGTCATTATCAATCAGCGTAACCTTACCGTCTTCCGGATCGATAAACAGGTTGCCTGGATGACGATCCTGCTGGGCACAGATTCCATCAAGCCATTCTGCACTGTTGAGCTGTTCCTGAATCTTTGCAGCTTTTTGAGGCTGGCTATCGTCTTCAACCGGGGTCCAGTTATATTGGTTAGTACTTTGGTCGTAAGGCTTGACACCTTTGGCCACATCCATCAGTACGCCGACTTGTCCGTCGTGCACCGTCAGCTCCATCTCAGGCATCAGTCCGGTTCCCAGCAGGTTGTCAAATTTTGCTGCTGCAAAGTTGCGTGTGGCAAATCTTGGTTTGCTTTTATCAAGATAGTTTTTTGCGCCAGTAATGGAATCAAATGGGCAAGGATCAACAGGGTCATCACCTTTAAAGATTTTTTCGACCACCCCGGTGCTGGTCTGAAACTGGAGTTTAGTCACTGAGTGAATAGCACCTGAACCAAAATTTTGATCAGACCCTCGTATCAGTTGGCTATCGTTAAAGGAGCTGAAATGCTTGACCATAGTAGGCGTCAGGTCGTATCCAAGTCGTTTAAGCTCCATAGCCTGAGTCAGATCCAGTGAGCCTGCAACACTGGCAACTCCCGGATCATCCATAACCTGAAGCATCAGCTTCTGTTCATTGTGAAAGGTTCGCAATAACCCGTTCAGTTGTTGGAATTCTGTTGGATGCATCATTCCGCCTTGCTGATTAAGCAGCTGGCTCAGCTCGTTAAAACCTTTCTGCAAATTATCAATGACCTGCCTGCCCTGCTGCTCAATTTCACCTTTGTTGGTTGCCAATGGTTGCTTAATGGCTTGACTGTGCAGAGAAATATGGTTGCTGACCTGACCAAGCTGACCGCCTTTTACCAGTAGTGCATGGTTTTTTCCCCAAGGGGTTTTACCCTGATTATGAGCAGACCAGGCTGCATTCAATATGTCTCTGGAGACCTGCTGGGGCTGCTGAAATTGAGCGGTTACCCGCTCCCTGGAAACCAGGCGGCGGTACTTTTTATTTTTGTACAGTGCGGCTCCTTCACCGGATGCTTTTTGGCGTTGTGGTAATTGAGTTCTTTTGGATTTTGATGATGATGCGGTTGGATTGACATGATTTTGTGGAGAAACCGTCTTTGCTCCACGCATGTGAACAGATTTTTTGGGGGGGCGGCCAGATGCTTGTTGATGAATATGTTTGGTTGCCTTATTGGGAGCAACGGTACGATTAAAAGCTGCTCCAATTTTTTTTATACGACTTTTGACAGAATCAAACAGCGACGCATGATTCTGCCGATTGACTCCCTCTAAACCCGCCATTCCCTTTCCCTGCTTATAAAAAAACTTTTTTTAATTGTGATAAATAGTATAGCGAAACCAAAAAAAAACAGTCACAGGCCTTGAATCTTGCAGACTAGGAGGCTGACCGAGAATAGCGCCCGTAGCGAGGATGGCAGAAAATTGAGGATAAAAATTCGGTTTTGTGAGGTGAATAGCGGGGCTATTTGCCGAACAAAAGCGGATTTTTAGACCAATTTGCTGCCACCGCAGTAGGGCAGTCTATTCTTGCTCAGCCTCCTAAGTAACTGCCCGAATCGTTCCGTTTAATCCCTGATGATTATCCCACAGGCAGGTGCTAGAATCCGGCCAGACTTTCAGCCGGGAGCTTTCTCAGAGCATCTTTTCCAGCGCACCGACATAAGGTAGTTATCCTTGCCCGCACGGTGTTAAGAGAACTGCCTGAGATTGACTCAGGCCCTATTGAACCACTATCTATCAGGAGCTCCACTTGCTTTCCCGATCTCTGAAGCGATCATTGATACCTGCCATCATTGTGCTGGTGGCGGTATTTCTGGTGTTGAGTACGCGGCCCAGGCTGAATAGCTTTCAGGGGCAGGTTATGGGAACGACCTATAACGTCAGTTATGTAGCGACTCTGTTCAGTCATCCGGTAAAGGATGTGTCCGCTGTAGTTCAGGATGCCCTGGCTGATGTGGATCAACGGATGTCAACCTATAAGCCTGACTCTGAGCTGATGCAGTTTAACCGGGCTCCGGTAGGGGAGCCGTTTAAACTGTCCGGTGATATTGTTCAGCTGGTTCAGCAAGCCAGGGCGATTTCTGATCTGTCGGATGGAGCCTACGATATTACCGTAGGCCCCCTGGTGAACCTGTGGGGGTTTGGCCCGACACAATGGGTTGCCGTCAACGACAGTCACGAGGATAGTGACTCCCACCCACTGGCCAATGCTCCGGAATTTGTCAAATGGATAGAGGATCAGTATCCGGGCCATATTCCCGAGGCAACCGCTATTCAGGAAGCCCTGGCCAACGTTGGTTATCAGAGTCTGAAAGCGGACCCTGAAGGCTCAACCCTGACCCGTGAAAAGGCGTTGTTTGTTGATCTGAGTTCCATCGCCAAGGGCTATGGTGTTGATCAGGCGGCAGCGGCTCTCAGGGCTCAGGGTATTGAGGACTTTATGGTAGAGGTTGGTGGCGAAGTGCTGGTTCAGGGTGTCAAGCCTAATGGCAACCCCTGGCGATTGGCGGTGATCGGTCCTGAAATGGGAAAAAACGGCGTATCAGCATTGGTTGAGCCTCTGGACAAGGCACTGGCAACCTCTGGTGATTATCTGAATTTTTTTGAAGTCGATGGCAAGCGTTACTCACATACCATTAATCCCGTTACCGGCTGGCCTGAAGCCAAGCGGGTAGCGGAAGTGGCTGTCATTGCCGATACCTCGGCCCGGGCCGATGCCCTGGCCACCATGTTTATGGTGCTGGGGGATGAGAAAGGACTGGAACTGGCGAACAGGCTGGGTATTGCGGCACGTTTTGCCTATTATACCGATGAAGGATTTGCAACGGTAACCAGTGAGGCCTTTAAGCCTTATCTGGTTCAACAGCCATGAACAACCTTGAGCGGGAAATAGCGTTTCAATAAACAGGTTCCGTGTATCACCTGAACCATTTCATGGTAAATAATGGAGGAATCAGTCATGACCATTATGCTGATTACATTTTGTACTTTTCTGGTACTCATTGCGGCTATGGCGGTGGGTGTGATTTTTGACAAAAAGCCGATTAAAGGCTCCTGTGGTGGCCTTAGTAATCTTGGCCTGAAGGACAGCTGTGTCATTTGTGGCGGCGGAGACAACACAGATCCTCTTTCCGAGGTGAATGATGACCTGTTTTATGACGCGACGGCTGCAAATCAGAGTAAAAAGGCGTAATCGTTTCTGGTTACGTTTGTTGTTTGTAGACACCAGTGACAGCCTCCTGGTGTAAAGCTTTTTGGACACTCAAAGTATAAGCTGTAAAAAAGAATAAACGGATAATGTTTTGGAACCGGGGGAATCGAATAAATGGGTGTCAGTAAATACGATTTGGTCATCCTTGGGTCGGGGCCTGCGGGTGAGGGGGCGGCCATGAATGCCGTCAAGCTTGGTAAAAAGGTCGCTGTCGTTGAGCAGTTTAACTTTGTCGGTGGCAGCTGTACTCATCTGGGTACGATTCCATCCAAGGCTCTGCGCCACTCTGTCAAACAGATCATGGATTTCAATACCAACTCCATGTTTCGTGAGATTGGTGATCCCCGCTGGTTCAGCTTTCCCAAAGTATTGAAAAGAGCGGAATCGGTGATTCAGAAGCAGGTACAGTCCCGGACCATGTACTATGCCCGGAATCGCATTGATCTCTACTTTGGCCGTGGTGTCTTTATTGATGAGCACACCCTGGAGGTGACTGAGCCCAGCGGGAATACGGAACGTCTGTTCGGGTCCAGCTTTCTGATTGCCACCGGGTCCCGTCCCTACCATCCACCCGGTGTCGACTTTCACCATCCCAGGGTTTTTGATAGTGATTCCATTTTGGAGCTGTCTTCTACGCCACGACGCATGATTATCTACGGTGCCGGTGTTATCGGCTCTGAATATGCCTCGATATTCTCTGGTCTGGGCGTGCTGGTGGATTTGATTGATACCCGTGAGCGGCTGCTGTCGTTTCTTGATAAAGAGATTTCCGATGCCCTGAGCTATCAGCTGCGCAAAATGAACGTCATTATCCGTCATAATGAAGAGTTCCAGAAACTTGAGACCATGGATGATTGCGTGGTACTGCACCTCAAGTCGGGCAAGAAACTCAAGGCCGACATGTTGCTCTGGGCCAATGGCCGGACAGGCAATACCCAGGCAATGGGGCTGGAAATGATCGGCCTTAAGCCCGATGGCCGTGGGCAGTTAAGTGTTAATGAAAGCTATCAGACTTCATTACCCCATATTTATGCGGCGGGTGACGTCATTGGCTGGCCCAGTCTGGCCAGTGCCGCTTATGACCAGGGGCGCTCGGCGGCAGCACACCTTTGTAACAGTGAGGACTGGCACTTTGTCAATGAAGTGCCTACGGGGATCTACACCATCCCGGAAATCAGCTCTGTGGGTTGCACCGAAGAAGAACTGACGGCAGATGCCATTCCCTATGAAGTGGGCAAGGCGTTTTTCTCCAGGCTGGCCAGGGCGCAAATCACTGGTGAGGTGGTTGGCATGCTGAAGATTCTTTTCCACCGGGATACCCTGGAAGTGTTGGGCATTCACTGTTTTGGTGACCAGGCTTCGGAGATTATCCATATCGGTCAGGCGGTGATGCGGCAAGAGGGCAAGGCCAATTCACTCCGTTATTTCCTGAATACCACATTTAACTATCCGACCATGGCGGAAGCCTACCGTGTTGCTGCCCTGGATGGGCTGAATCGATTGTTTTGATCCTGCTTAATTGGCTTCTCATCTCAGCAGTGCCCGGAGTACGGCTGCTTCCGGGCGCTGCTGAAATTCCGGAACACGCTTTTTAGCCTGACCATCCAAACAGAGGGTGATTCTGTTTGATATACTAAGAACGTTTCTGAAGCAGGACTTGAATTTTGCTTTTATGCAAAGACCTGCCACCGTTTCCCGCCTCCCCTTTTTGCCGCCTTTTTCTCTTATCACCGTAAACGACCAAAGTTGTGAACCATGAAAGACTTGCCCCCAGCTTTCGTGATCCCGGCTTTCAAAACTTACCGGGACTCCGCTACCAGCCTGCAAGGAATAATGGCTAAACGACAGATGTTGTTGGTTCTATTGATATCTCTACTATCCCTACAGCTCACTTTTGCAGATATTCCCAAAGGCAACCCTCAGCCTAACGCCGCAGGTGTAGTCACCCTGCGCGGCTGGGACGCCAAACTGGGGGCAGGTATCACCTGGGAAGCAAGCGCAAAGTACTTATTGTTCAGCGGAAGTTCCGCTGGTTCTCAAGCAGAATGGACAATCAAAGGTCTGGAGAACATTTCTTACGATGTGAACCTGTTGCTCAGAAATGTCCCTGCCAGCTCTGCAGGTAAGAGCGTTCAGTTACAAATCGGCCCGGAAGCGCTTCAATTTACTCTGGCCCAGACAAGTGGTGATCTAACCAGTATCAAATTAGGTACAGCTACGCCTGGCGAAGGAGAGCACACAGCATTTTTAAAAGGATTAGACGACTACAATGACAGCTTGATGGAAGTCTATCGTATCGTCTTGACTCCAGTTAACATCCAGCGGTGGTGGAATCCCCTTGGCCAGACATGGGAGACGAAGAGGCCCCCTTTAATGCTCGGAGCCCAATGGTATACCGGCAATGGTAACTTCGACACGCCATCGCCAATGAAAGATGTGGATGATGTCCGTCTTAACCGTAAAGGCTATGCAATTGTAACCACCGAGAAACTTAGAAAAAATCTGACAAAGTTAAATGACTTTATCGCCCATAAAGAAGCCATCGGCTTTACTGTATATGTTGTCACTGAAAAAGATCACGGTGGCGGTCATGGTGCCTGTGCGGCGGATAACATACGTACCTGGTTGCGTAATAACTATCAGAGCAAGGATATTCTGTATGTCCTTATGGTCGGTGATCCCGATATTTACCGGGGCGATGTGCCGATGGCCATTGCCAAAGGCGGTATCTCACGCTTTGAACGCCAGGCCAAAGTCGATGCGGGTGAAGTCACAGATTGGTACGAGTATACCTATGGGGTAGCGGCTACTGATCATTACTACGTGGACCTGGTGAATGAAACGATTGATGCCGATGGCGATGGCGTTCTTTACAGTAATGGCGATTGGGGTAAAGGGCATTCAGGGCAGTGGAATGTCCTCGTTGGTCGTATCCAGGTGGCGGGTGAAGGCAGTCAGTTTGGCAAATACAGTGATGTGGATGCGATCTTGCAGAAGTTTATCGACTACGAAAACGAGGCCGATACCACCTGGCGCTACAGACCGGATATCAATGACACAACCTGGAATATCAATGCCGCTCTCTACGAATTTGCAGGCGTTGAGTATCGGGTTCGCGGAGGTGTTGTTGGCGATGGTCATGTGCCGACGGATTTCCAACAGTGGCAGAATGATCACTTCCTGACCAACTACGATATTGGCTATATCCGTACCGGTGGCCATGGTACACCCACCTGGACACAAGGCGGCCTCAGTGTCGATCTCTCACGCAACCATGGTAACAATGTCCGCCCGTACTTATCTGAGATCGGCTCCTGTGAAGCGTGTGAAGTTGGTTTCGACAATAACCTTTGTGCCTCCCAGTTGCGTTATGGTTCCATTGGTGTCATGGGAGGGACTCGCCCGGTGGCGTTACTTGGCAAAAATAATGGTGTTGGTGAACCGTTCTACCGTCATAGCCGCTTCGATATTTTCACCAAAGGTGAGCCCATGGGACTGGCACATTGGCATAGAATGTGTGATGGGCATCGGAGTCTCACAGGAAGTGATATTCTCTGGACACTCAATGGCGATCCGTCCATCCAGGTGATTCCACAGGCGATGAAGCCAACGTACCCGATCATCGCCCGCCCGACGCAGGAAGTCGTCTATGACTGGGATGGTAATGGCAAATTACCACATCAGGAATACGACATTACCAACAACACAGGTGTAAATCAGACACTGGTAATTCAAACAGACAGTCCGTGGTTAAGCCTTGACAGGACATCTGCTTCACTGGCAGCAGGTGAAACGATCACTGTCACTGCTACAGCCAATACTGCCGCCGTGAACCTCGATGAAGGTCAGTCAGTCGCTCATATCTATATCAAGGAAACCGGTGGTTATACCACGACCCGGAAATTCAATTTCTTTAAACGAACACCACACGTCGATGGTTTAATCGACTTTGACCATGTTGTTTCAGGTCAATCACAAACACTGGGCTCTGGTGGCGCTACAGTGGCAGTCAATGAGGCAGCTGTCGTTTTCGGTGGCGTCAGTGGCAAGGCGTACGACACATCTATCGACACCCATGGCCTGGTAATCGGCAATGATGTAATACCTTCTGCACGCCATCACAGCATGACACTCTCGTTTTGGTTTAATTCTGTGAAAGCGATCACTGCTAACGTCAATTTGCTCCACGGTTCTTATGGTAAAGAGTCGCTCAACATTGATATCGTCAACCATGGCACTGGCATAAAAATGCACTGGCCATCTTCACAATTGGCCGGTGCCATAGAATGGAATGAAATCGACGCCAAATACACCAATGAAGGGGATGTAGACATTGCAACAGGAACCTGGCATCAGGTAACCATGGTCCATGAATATGGCGGTATCAACAAGCTCTTCTTCGATGGTCAGCTCGTCGATTCTGCACCCCACGTGGGCTATACCTATAACTTTAACAGTCTGACTTTCGGCAAGGGCTTTAACGGGCTCATCGATGAGATTCAAAGCTTTAACTATGCCCTGAATGACGCTCAGGTTGCTGCCAATTATCAACGGACCAAACCGGTCCCGATTGCTCCTGCTTATAAAGGTATTGTTGCAGCAGGAGATGTTCAATTTGACTGGACAAGCGTACACGGTGCGGCAGGCTATGAACTTTTTATCAGTTCAAACAAAACGGATGTTGATAACCCGGACAGTGGCTTGGCAGCTGCCTGGACAGGCAGCCCTACTGAAGTTGTACAGACGGTTCACGACACCGACCAGGTTTTCTGGCGAGTGGATGCCATTATGGCTGACGCCAGTCGTATCCGGGGCGATACCTCCAGCTTCCGAAAAGTGGCTTCTGGCTATGTGGCTCATACCAACCAGGCTCCGGTGGTCACTCAGTCAACCATTGACCTTGGTACGATTGAGGGAAGTAAACCCTTTGGACCTGTTGATCTTAGCCAATACTACAGCGATCCTGAGGGAGGTGAACTCCTCGTCTTCCATAAAAATACGGCAACTGGTACTTATGGGCCATGGGGTGGTGCCTTTTCAGCGGGTTTGAACGTTCATGGTAGTGGTCAGGTTTACTCTAATGAGGGTGTAACGAATGCTGATGCACAGACCATAAAACTCAAGGTTGTTGACGACCGGGGTCAGGAAACGTTCTTTGACTTGAATTACAAGGTTGAGCAGGCCCCGAAATTCACCAGCAATGCTTTTCTGGTAATGGAAGATACAGCGGTCAACACTGTCGTTACGACGCTTACCGCAACGGATGCTAACCGTGGCGACACAACCGTCATCTATTCTGCAGTGGGCGGTGATGGACTCAGTCATTTCGCAGTTGCCCCTGATGGTACTGTGACCTTAATAGCGGCTTTGGACTTTGACCTGAAACCTTCATACAGCCTCGTTGTCAGTGCAACCGATGAACACGGCTACTCTTCTGAACAGACCTTTACCATTTCAATTGGCAACACTGTAGGGCTGCCGCTTCTTACTACTCATTCGACGTCTTTTGCAGTCGCTACGCTCACCGACTCTGGCTTATCACCGGATATCCCTGATCGCTCACTGGCTTCTATTACCATCGATGAGGTAAATGATCGTCTCGTCATTACCACAACTGGCAACACGGATATGTGGAAGGCACGTAACAATGGCCCTATTGCTTATTTTACGGCGCCCGGCTCTGAGTCCTGGGTAGTGGAAACAGAAGTCGAACTGAACACCGCACAAAATCGTCAAATTGCAGGCCTTACTGTCTACGCGGATGAAGATGGTGCACAACCGGTATTTTCCTATGGCCTGGACTACTGGAGTGGTCGTGATGGACTTATTAACCTCCAAGGCCTTGGTACCAATAACCCGCTTATTAACGTCAGTGCCCATAATTCTGGCAAGGTCAAACTGCGTATGGAAATGATTGAAAATGGTCATGGCACCGGGGTTGACAGGTACACGTTCTTCTATGATCTGTTGGATGGTAATGGCATGCAGAAGCTCACATCTTATGGCTTCTCAGTGGACAGAAGCCGTATTGGTCTTTTCCTGAAAACGGCGCACGCACGTACAGCGTACTTCGATAACTTTGAGGTTTATGAAGATAGCATGCCAGCGCCTTGAGTTTTCAAAAAATGTCGTCTTTCTACTTACCGAAGCCGGGACAGCGCCATAAACATGAGCTTAAAAGGGGCTGGTGAGTACTTTTGCTATATTCATTATTCAAAATAAAGAAGGTAATAAATCAGATGCATATTAATACAATACCAATGCAGCCAAATCAGATGCCACCAGATGAATCATCTGGCGCTATAGGAATAAATCCTGCTAATCATACAACTAAAGATACAACGTTCAAACAGTTCGATGTTCATCAGGTTGATCACCGAAACCTTTATTTCACACCAACTGCAGGGGAATATCCCGATCTCACCACAACAAGAGAAAGAATGCGTGCGGCCATTGATAAGCATAGGCGCATAGCTAGCCTTAGAGAAAGGCATCGTGTCGGTAGAATTAACGACGCCTTCGAGGTACTTAAAAATAAAATTCCCGGAGGGGCTGGAAAATCATTAACAAAACTACAGATATTAAGACAGGCGTGTCTATACATTAGAGCCCTTGAGCACCAACTCAGAAATCCCCCCGGACCTTTCTGATTGGTTGAATGGCACTATCGTTGACGCACAGCAGGTGTAACTGTTTGAAGGTTTAATCTGCAGCTGGTAATCAGACAGGGCGACACCAGGGTAAGAATGATCATCCTGGTGTCGCCTTCTTTTTTGCTTTTTCTTTGCGCGTTCTTTGGTAGTTCCTTTGGCGCTCCCTTATGTATTCTGCATAATCGGGATCATCATGGTAGCGCTTATTTCGATACTCCTGTTGTTTCTTCAGGCGGCGTTCTGCAAAATTGTGATCATTCTTGTATTGCGCCCTTTGGCGCGCCCTTTCGCGCGCTGCATAAACCTTATCATTATTGTAGCGCTCTCTTCGGCGCACCCTTTCGCGCTCAGCGTATTCAGGGTCCCGGCGAAGCTGCCTTATACGCTCCCTTTCACGCTCCCGGAAAGCATGGTCTTTGCAAAGCATCTTATAGCGGTTCCTTTGGCCCTGCCTCTGGCGCGCTGCGTAAGCCGGATCACTCTGGTAGCGGCTCCTTTGGTGCTCAATTATTGAAGCGTTACCCTCAGTCATTTCTTCTGTCTGGCTGGGGGCAATTGTCGTTTGGATCAGGTTTGGCGTGTTAACTACAGCAATAGGCTGAAAATCTTGCGAGTTGAATAACTGATGATCTGGATTCCAATAGCTTATTGTGGTTGGCTCCCTGATCTCAGGCACACTCCCCGATAAGCATGCCTGATGAGTACGGCATGTCTCTGTTATTGATGATGGCGGATTATTAGCGTGTTCATAAGCAGGATGCCATGGTACATATTCATCAAGAACTGATTGTGGAATCTCATAAATATCAGTTCTGAGGAAGTTTGCCGGATCATGAATTAATTGAGAGTCAATATTATGTTCAGTCAATAGTCTTAAAAAATCTTCGTTATTCGGAAGAATGGCTGATTGGCTATGGTAAACAGGAAAAGGATTGTCCAGCCTGATAACAGACCTGCCTTGATAGATCGACGGTTGTTCAACGGGATAAGGGTGTTCTATTAAATTTAAAGAGTCGAAATAAAAGCCAGAAAATGCAGGGTTGTGTGAAGGTATGCTGTTGTAGCAGTTCATTGAATTATTAAATTACTGAATTATAACTTAAGACTGATATTCGTGATAAAAGTTCATCCCTGATACACATTCAATATTTATGTCAACCTGGAGTAGTAATTTTTTACGTCTATTCCTGATAGCGATGCAAAGCTCTTGGAAAGCTGACCTGTTACTCAGGGAAAGATGAGTTTGATCTTGTATCTATTTTGATTCTGGCCTCCTTGTGTTTATCGGATGCTTCGTATTTGGCTCTGGCTCTGGTCTCCTTGCCTTTACGGGATGCTTCGTATTTAGCTCTGGCTCTGGTCTCCTTGCCTTTAGGAGATGCTGCGTACTTGGCTCTGGCCTCCTTGGCTTGAGCGGATCTGTTGTATTGGGCTTTGTATTCCTTTCGCTTAGGGGATGCTTCTAATCTGGCACTGGCCTGCCTGAATTTTTCGGATGCCCTGTATTTAGCTGCAGCCCTGGCTTTGGCCTCCTTGCGTCTATCGGATGCTTCACATTTAGCTCTGGCATCAGACACCTGAAGAGTACTTTCGACCGTGGGAGCACTGGATGAGTTCGTAGCCAGTTGAGGTTGAATAATCATAACTGGTTCTGTTGTATTAAAAATTTCTGCAGGTTGATGAAGATTGTTATACAAACCCTGTGGGTTTTGTGAAGCTGCTTGCTCTAAACCTAAAATAGACTGGATCGAAAAAGGTTGATTGCTAAACTTATATGAGGTACCAGGATGATTGTCATGGCGTTTATTTCTAACGGTTACGTCAGGTTGTCGATCTTTTTTAGTATGGCTGTTAACGATGACTATTGATCTTTTTTCAAACCGTGGATCGTTAAATGGATTGTGAAAAGGCACCATTGCCTGCTGATGGTTGTCTCCAGTGGTTTCATGGCAACGGATAGTACGCAGAACATTGTAAGCTTCTCTAACATCACGGGAATAGATTTGGACTGATGAGCATGGTCCAGGAAAGTTATGAAAGCTACCTGAAACTATACTTGACTGAACGAAATGAGCAGGAATATCCATTAAGTCATTGAATTATTGAATGATAGTTTAAGACCCAAATCACCGGTAAAAGTTCCTCTCTTTAAGCAGGATTATTCTGTTTGCGTTTTTTTTGGCGAACCCTGTCGCACCCGGCAGAAGCAGGATTATTGCCAGGTGTTTTTTTTTGCTCGTTGTGCTCGGCGCAGGTGATCTTATTGTGGTAAAGGTTGAGTGGGTTGTCTGCAGCAGCTGGTTGTATATTTTTGTGGGTTTGAGAGTCCAACAGGAAGATCAGTTAACTGATATTCTGGATTCGAAAGGCTTGCTGGTGTTGACTCCCCGGTCTCAGTCTTGCTTCCTGATGAACAGATCTGCTGAGTCAATGGGGCATTTAATATGGACGATATCGCATCATTATCAGAATGCGAGAGTAGATATTCATCAAGATCTGGCTGTTGTGTCCCGAAAATATCGGATCCGAAAGAGTCTTCTGGATTAGTCGGTGTTAGAGCTGAAATACTATATTTATGCAATAAGTTAAGAGGGTACGCATTACTTTGTTGGTTTTCTGACTGATTATCGTAATTGTAAACAGAAAAAAAGGGGGCCACTGCCTGTATAGACATACCTAAATGTGTTGGCTGTTGTTCGCTATCAAACTGATACGTTTGTTCTGTGGAATTCAATAAGCAGGAGTAGGAATCAGAAAAAACAAAGTTGAATGGAGTGCAGTTATTAGAGTGATTCATTGAATTATTGAGTTATTTAATTATTGAACTTTAACCCTTGGCCTTCTCTCTTTATAAAAGTTCCTTTCTTAAAAGAATTTATCCGATCTTATATCAACTTCGAATAGATATTTGGCGTAGTTATTAACCATGGTAATGTAAAATTCAGCACTTTACAGTTGTGAAAAATGTTGGCCGTCGGGTCGTTGGCAATTAAATCTATGAGGTCATCAGTTCAGCGGATGAAATCAGCCGATTTTTTTAGTCCGGTTTTTGACATTCAGAGGGGTAAGTGGGGTTGGCTTTAGTCGCAGATTCCAATTTTTTTATGTATTCAGATTTGAAAAATCTTGATTTTGTTGAAGAGTATAAATTTCTAGCCTTCTTTTTTAGAAATTTAAATCTATCTAAATCATTTCTATCAATTGAGTTGGTTTTTCTTCTTTTAGTATCAATAATTAAATTAGATAATTTATCAATGCCGTATTTTTTTACTATTTTGTTATTTTTCTGCTTGCGCTCAAGATAGTCTCTAATTGTATCAAGTTCTTTGATATTGTTAACGTTTTTTCTACAAATTGACTTGATTGATGCAATTTGTCGTAAATTCAGCTTTGATTCCATTTCTTGTATATGATTTTCTATATTGTCTCGGCTTCTTTTGGCGGATATTCTATTTAATTTCTTTCTATTATTTATTCTCCAGACTTCATATATGGTCATGTCTGAAATTTTATTTTTGGAAGCCTCTGTATGAGTTAATTGGTTAAGGGGAGTTTGTGGTTTTGCAAATATTAAATTATGAGATAATTGGCTATGATTCAATGATTTTGAATCTTTATTTATCAATCCATCATTGATAGGGTTGTCATCAGAATTAAATAAAAATTGATTGATAGTGCTCTGTGATAATTCAGGGAATAAATCATCGATATCAGGTGAAATATGAGAAATGGAAAATTCAGCTAATGAGTGTTGAGGGGTTAATGTAACCTGGTATGTTGTATCCTTAGTAAGATATAAAGGAATAGTTTTATCAAATACCTGTTTCACGGAATAACAAGATATGCTTGGATCATGAATTGAAGGTGCAGCCGTGCTCAGAGTTAAATCTTCCCGCCATGTCGAATCGCAAGCGCTCGAACAAAAAGAAACATCATTTATGACTGGTGAACTGTGCATTGAGGAATTATAGCATTTAAATATATTTCAAGACCGCTATTTTTTATAGAAGTTCCCAGCCTTTCGCAATCCAGTCATCAGTTAGTTAACTGAAACTAACTTATGATCTTGCATTTTTTATAGACTGGGAAATCCTTTTTTCCCTGGATAAGGCGTACCTGGCCAGTTTTCTGGCCTTGGCCGCCTGGCCCTTTTCGGATGCTTCGTATTTGGCCTGGCTCGCCTTGCGACTATCGGATGCATTGTATCTGGCTATGGTCGCCAGGCCCTTTTCGGATGCATTGTATTTGGCCTTGCTTGCCTTCCCCTGATCGGATGCATTGTATATGGCCCTGACCGCCTTGCCTTTTTTGGATGCGGTGTATTTGGCCTGGCTCACCTTGCAATTATCAGATGCAAGGTACCTGGCTCTATTTGCCTGGCCTTTTTTGGATGCGGCGTATCTGGCCTGGGCCGCCCTATGCTTAGCTTTTGCGATGCATTTGTCTTTGCTTTCCTTGCCTTGAACGGGTGCGGCGTGTTTGGTTTTGCTCGTTTTGTCCAATCCAGAAGTGCAGGTCCCTTCATTGGGAAGGGGCAGAGCTTCACCAAACTCGGAAGATTCCGTTGATTCTGGTCTGACATAAACAGGAAAAGGATATTTCAGTGTCTGGACAGGCATACCTTGATAGGTGGGGTGCAGTTTATTTTTGTCATGCTGGTACGTTTGTTGAACCGAATTCAAATTGAGTCCGGAAAACGCAATATGGAAGGGCGGTAATTTATTATAGTGATCCATTGAATTATCAAATTGAAGAATTACAGCTTAAGACCACTCTTTATTATAGAAGTTCCTCCCCACTACAACCCATTCAATATTTATGCAATTCGGGCCAGGTTTACTTGAGGCCGGAATGATAAAGGGGGGCGAGCCCCCTTTACTGGTTAAGTGGCAGTATCAAATGTCAGCGGCCAGTCGGCAGCCCTGGTTGATTGCCCGCTTGGCATCCAGCTCAGCAGCCACATCCGCTCCGCCAATCAGGTGCACGGTCTTGCCGCTGATGCTATCAGCGAGTTCGCGCATGGGCTCCTGGCCTGCGCAGACAACCACGCTATCCACATCCAGCACCTGAGGCTCCCCGGCAATGGACAGGTGCAGACCCTGATCATCCACCTTATGGTACTCACAGGCTGGTACCATGCGCACCCCCCGGTTAGCCAGTGATGAGCGGTGAATCCAGCCGGTGGTTTTGCCGAGGTTTTTACCGGGCTTGCTCTTTTTCCTCTGCAGCAGAAAGACTTCTCTGGAGGATTTTGGGTGCTCACTTTCGGTCAGCAGGCCACCGCGATTTTCCAGGGTCATATCCACGCCCCACTCTTTCATAAAGGCGGGAATATCAAGGCTGCTGGATGGGCCATCCTGGGTAATCAGTTCGCATAAATCAAAACCGATACCGCCAGCGCCGATAACGGCTACCTTGTTGCCCACAGGTGCTCCCTTGAACACATCCAGATAACTCAATACCTTGGCGTGATCTATACCTTCCAGCTCCAGACTTCTGGGGGTGATACCCGTGGCGACGATGACTTCGTCAAAGTCACTGTTTTCCAGCTCTTCTGCCGTCACTCTGTGGTTGAGCTTCAGCTCGACGCCGGTCAACTCGATCTGTCGTTTGAAGTAGCGCAGGGTCTCTTCAAACTCTTCCTTGCCGGGTACGGTTTTCGCGATATTGAACTGTCCACCAATTTTGTCTGCCGCATCAAACAGTGTGACGTTGTGACCACGATAGGCGGCTGTGGCGGCAAATGCCATTCCGGCAGGACCTGCGCCCACCACGGCCAGCTTCTTGGGTTTACTGGTTGGCAGATAGTTCAGCTCGGTTTCATGGCATGCTCTGGGGTTTACCAGACAGCTGACGGGTTTCATATAAAAGACATGATCAAGACAGGCCTGGTTACAGCCAATGCAGGTATTGATTTCATCGGTTCTGGCTTCCGCCGCCTTGTTCACCCATTCGGCATCTGCCAGCATAGGGCGGGCCATGGACACCATGTCGGCATCACCACGGGCCAGAACTTCTTCTGCGGTTTCCGGCATGTTGATCCGGTTGGAGGTGATGACCGGAATATTGATTTCGTTACGAATTTTTGCCGTTACCCAGGTAAAGGCCGCTCTTGGCACCATTGTCGCGATGGTGGGGACACGGGCCTCGTGCCAGCCAATGCCGGTATTAAGAATGGTGGCACCCGCCTGCTCAATCTCTTTGGCCAGTTCAACAATTTCATCCCAGCTACTGCCGCCTTCAACCAGATCCAGCATGGAGAGGCGGTAAATAATGATGAAGTCCGGGCCTACTCTTTCCCGGGTCTGTCTCACCATGGCTACCGGCAGGCGAATGCGCTGACGGTATCCTCCACCCCATTCGTCCTGTCGCTGATTGGTACGATTAGCAATGAACTGGTTGATGAAGTACCCTTCAGACCCCATGATTTCTACGCCATCATAGCCTGCCTCTTTTGCCAGGGCCGCAGAGTGGACAAAGCTCTCGATCTGCTCATCCACCTCTTCGGAGGTCAGTTCTTTAGGTTTGAAAGGATTGATGGGTGCCTGAATGGCACTGGGAGCAATGCATTTTGGGTGGTAGGCATAACGGCCGGTATGCAGGATCTGCATACAGATTTTTCCGCCAGCCTTATGCACGGCGTCTGTCACCAACTGGTGGTGCTTTACATCATCCATGGTTTCCATGGTGGCAGCACCCGGCATGCCCCCGCTCTCCTGGTTCGGTGCAATACCGCCGGTCACAATGAGTCCCACACCGCCGGCTGCGCGTTCGGCAAAATAAGCCGCCAGTCGTTCAAAACCGTTGGGCCGTTCTTCCAGGCCGGTATGCATGGAGCCCATCAAAACCCGATTTTTCAGTGTAGTGAAACCCAGATCCAGCGGTGCCAGAAGATGTGGGTAGGGGGTAGTCATTTTTATAATCCTTTTTGTGATTCGACGCCTCATCTAGACGCTGTCAAGATAAAATGGTAATTTGACACTGTCAAGATAATTTGTATTGTCTCTGGACTGCACCATTTTGTATCAGACAGCGCACGGGCATTAAACGACATATGACTGGCAGAAAATCCTACCACCACGGTAACCTTCACCAGGAGCTGCTTGAAGAGGCAACCCGTATGATCGGGGAGCAGGGGGTGGATGGCATTTCCATGCGCGCGCTGGCGGAGCGGGTAGGGGTCTCCAGAACGGCGGCTTATCATCATTTTAAAGATAAGAATGCGCTGCTCTGTGCCATCGCCGAGCAGGGGTTTGAGAAGTGGCAGGCACACTTTGCACAACAGATGCATGAGCAGTCAGGGGACATGAATGGCTGGTTAAAGGCTTTTGTCCATGCCTATCTGGATCTTTCCTGGAAGTATCCTGAGGAGTATGACCTGATGTTCGGTCGTCCGGTCTGGAAAAATGGTGAACCAACAGAGAGTCTGAGAGCGGCCTCTTTTGCCTGCTTTCAGCACTATGTTGATCTGATCCGCAGCTGGCAGGGCAAGGGTAAGTTTTCAAAAGATATTGATGGCCTGCGCCTTGCCCAGGTGAGCTGGAGCATGTTGCACGGTATGAGTCGCTTATTGAATGATGGTATTTACCTGGATAGAAACTCCATTGATGCCATGTCGGACAGTGCAGTAGAGATGATACTGGCAGCGGCAGCGGTATAAAAAAGTACATTCCCATGATGCACAAAGAAATGTGCATTATGACGGTTATTCTGGCAGTTGGGATCAAAGTCCGATCTGGCGCAGTATGAGGTGTAAGAAGATCCAGTGTCGGTTTTCTTAAACCTTTTTATATGGAATTAGTGATAATAACTGCTTATCCAGGCAGATCAGATGATAGTGTTCCAGGCTCTTTTGCCGTAAATAATTTCGCACAGGCGTTGCTAATTTCATCAGTGGTTCTGATTCTCCTGTTTTAACTTTTTCAAAGCCAAATTTCTCATAAAATGAAATTGCATCGTTGTCACTATTCAAGACTATGTCAGGGACTTTCCTGGACGCAGCAACTTCAATAATGGATTTCATCAACAACTTTCCAAGTCCATTACCTTGATAGGATTTTTGTACCGATAAAATTTCAATAGATATTGATTCATGATTAAGTTTAAATGACAGATAAGCGGCTGTAGTAGCAGTCCTGATTTCAATAAGTTCAATAACTCTTTTGTTGAAATTTTTAGCTGTATCTATTTTTTTTAATGCTTTCTTCGCACCTTTAATAGGTGAGACTTTTAGATTTTTGGAATGAAAATATTCCCGGATATATGATATGTCGGATACTTTGGGCACAACGCTTATCTTATAGCCTTTAAACCTGGCCTCTAAGATAAGGTTGTATGGTAGTGCGATGTCACTTACAGCTTTTGTGCAGGATGCAAGCTCAATTATAGGGTTCATATATTTAACTCCTGTAGAAGTTTATTTCATAATGAGAGCTTATTTTGGTAGTTGGTCATCTGTTTTTTATAAATCGCTGACCCTGAATCTACTTTTGGGGTCAAAGAGGAACTTTTATCATCCAGGAACAGTCTCAAGCGGTAATTCAATAATTCTATAATGCAATAATCCAATGGACAGATGTAACGCTGGTTCAAACTTCTTTTCTGCTTCTTCCTGTTTACAGAAGCCTTCAGAATCACCTTCAGTACCCTCTGGCTCTTCCAGTTCAAGGCCAGGTGTGACGGGCTGTTCTATCCAGACAGGTCATTCATTACATTATGAATATTTAAGGGAGGGTACGATGAATCAGGGCATGCCATCTTCTCTTCGCTCGCTTGATGATTTTTCAATTTCTCTATTACCATCCCCTGAAAATGAGTCAGTGTTACCTAAACTTTTTCTGGATCTGGAAGACCTTGACCAGGTTTTATCTTGTGATTTTTTCCGTGAACCTGTTTATGACGACTTTGCATTCACAGATTTAACCTTGACAAACGTTCAGCCAATAGTTCAAAAATTTTCCCTGAGCAATTCATTGTTGAGTTTTTCTCAGCCATCATCACGTCCCGTTGCTATGATTGATCCTTTAATTAAGGACACACATGAGCAAATTACAACGAAAACCACTGAGTTTAACGCGCCTGAATCGTCCGGTTCTGTTGAACCTCAGCCTCTCACGCTCTCAGTAGCTCACCAGCAGACCGATGAAATGAAGGCTTCTTTTGCGCCAGGGAAAAGAAGGTCTGCCAAGAAGACTTACCGTGAGACTGAGAAAGGAAGGGCTGCCCAGAAGGCTTACTGTGAGTGCGGGAAAGGCCGGGCGGCCAGAGCCAAAAAAGATGCCAAATACGCCGCAACTGTTAAAGGCAAGGCGACCAGAGCCAAATACCTCGCATCCGATAAAGGCAAGGCGACCAGGGCCAAATACTTTGCATCCGATAAAGGCAAGGCGGTCAGAGCCAAATACCTCGCATCCGATAAAGGCAAGGCGACCAGAGCCAAATACCTCGCATCCGATAAAGGCAAGGCGATCAGAGCCAAATACTTCGCATCCGATATAGGCAAGGCGGTCAGAGCCAAAAACGATGCCAAATACATCGCAACTGTTAAAGGCAAGGTGACCAGGGCCATATCAAATGCCAAGTCAAACGCCTATAGAGTAGCGCTAAAAAAAGGCTTTAGTGAAAAAGAAGCGAGGAAAAAAGGAGAGTCAGCAGCAAATGCAAAAAAAACAGAATTATTATCAATGGGTCTTTGTCCACACCGCTGATCGCCTGCAGGTTTCCAGGATACCTATAATGCCGGAAATCACATAGCACTCAATCCGGGAAATATCCTGAAAGAGATTGCTGACGTTGTTGTTTGTGGTCATAGTAAATGCTTATGAAATATCTTGCAGGAGAAGGCGGCTTAAGTTTTATGTATAGAGTGTTTTTACATCAATAAGACCCTGTTTTCAAAGAGTTATTTAATGGATATTGATTCATGGTTAATTTTAAATCACTGACCCTGAATCTACTTTTGGGGTCAAATAGGAACTTTTATAATCCAGGAGCGGTCTCAAGCGGTAATTCAATAATTCAGTAATCCAATGAACAGATGTAACGCTGGCTCAAATTTTTTTTCTGTTTCTTCCTGTTTACAGAAGCCTTCAGAATCACCTTTAGTGCCCTCTGGCATTCCCAGTTCAAGTCCAGGTGTGACGGGCTGTTCTATCCAGACACCCCATTTATTACATTATGGATATTTAAGGCAGGGTATGATGAATCAGGGCATGTCATCTTCTCTGCGTCCGCTTGATAATTTTTCAATTTCTCAATTACCATCCCCTGAAAATGAGTCAGTGTTACCTCAACTGTCTCCGGAAGACCTGGACCAAATTTTATCTTGTGATTTTTCCCGTGAACCTGTTGATGATGACTTTGTATTCACAGGTTTAACCTTGACAAACGTTCAGCCAATAGTCCGGAAATTACCCCTGATAAATTCATTGTTGAATTTTTCTCAGTCATCATCACGTCCGGTTACTATATTCGATCCTTTAATTAAAGACACACATGAGCAGGTTATGGCGGAAACTACTGAGTTTAACGTGCCTGAATCATCCGGTTCTGTTGAACCTATGCCCCTCACGCTCTCAGTAGCTCACCAGCAAACCGATGAAAAGAAGGCTGCCCTTGTGCGAGAAAGAAGAAGGGCTTTCCAGAAGGCTTGGCGTGAGTCCGAGAGAGGCAAGGCTTTCGAGAAGGCTTACAATGAGTCGTGGAAAAGACGGGCGTCCAGAGCCAAATACGCCGCATCCGAGAAAGGTAAGGCGGCCAAGCGAAGATGCAATGCCAGATATGCCGCATCCAAGAAAGGCAAGGAGACCAGAGCCAAATACGCCGCATCCGAGAAAGGCAAGGCGGTCAGCGCATACTCCGTTTATAAATACGCCGCATCCGCTAAAGGCAAGGCGGCCAGAGCCAAACGCACCTCATCCAGGCAAGGCAAGGCAGCTAAAGCCAAATACGATGCCAAATACGCAGCATCCGCTAAAGGCAAGGTGGTCAGGGCCGTAGCAAATGCCAAGTCAAACGCCTGTAGATCAGCCCTAAAAAAAGGCTTTAGTGAAAAAGAAGCAAAGAAAATAGGAGAGTCAGCAGCTAATGCAAAAAAAGCAGAATTATTATCGGTGGGTCGTTGCCCTGACTCCTGATCGCCTACCGGTTCCCACGATACCGTAATGCCGGAAACCACATAGCGCTCAATCCGGGAAATACTCTGAATAAGGTTTCACTTTTCGGATGGTTATTTATCAGAAGTAACACTGATTTCAGTGCTCAATATATTTTTTTCACCGGGCATCAATAATGCACCCGATGCCTGGTCCTTCGCATAGCGGGTTGCCTCAACGCAAACCATTGTCTCATAACCATCGTCATTCATATCACCCATATTTCTGCTGGTTTCTTTCCATGGGTTCCAGATAACGGCGGAGTTATGACCGGCATTAACAACATGAATAATGCGTTGATTACCCCGGTCATGGATGGCGATGGTGGCATCCGGGGCGGTATAAATCCGGTCAATGGGTTGATTGATGATCAGGGCTTCTGAGGTGTCGCAGGGCAGATCATTTTGCAGGCTATCAAGGTAGGAAGTGCCGACACCGGTAATCCAGGTTTCGGTGGTTGCGGCAATATTGAAGTAGCTGTGCAAAGCACCACTCCATTGCCAGGGGCGCTCACCGGTGTTGATCATTTCCAGGTCTATGCGCAGGGTTGCTCCCAGGGTAAAGGTGAGAACGGCACTGAAATCATGGGGCCAGATCTCTCGGGTCTGTTCGGAGGTACAGAGTTTCAGGCGAATGGTAACAGCCTGTTCATTTTCCCCGTGATCCAGCAACTGCCAGGGGCTGATTCGGGCAAACCCGTGCGAAGGCGCACTGACCGGGCCAAACCAGGGCCAGCAGACAGGAATGCCACCACGTATCGCTTTGCCTTGTGAGAAGATTGCTTTCTTACTGAGCCAGATAACGTCCTGATGCCCGGTCGGTTTGAACTGAAGCAGATGGCCCCCGTGAAGGGATATTGCCGCCTCACATTCACGGCTCTGAATTTTCAGAATGGACAGGCCATTCAGGCTATGTCTGGTAATGTTGGGGCTGAGAGTTGATTCGGTAGACAGATCGCTGGTGAACATTGGGTGAACCATTTTTTTAGTAACAGTGCCGTTTATGGAAAGTGGTAACAACTTACGTTTTTTCGTTGTGGCTTGTCAGGAAAAACCGGGGCTCAAACAAAAAAACGGGTTTACCGCAGGGGCTCCGCAGCAAAACAAGGTGTTATTCAGATGCAATGTCCGGGAAGGTACTCTGCAGAGGCGGCTGAAGCCAGTTATCGATAATCAATATAGCTTTATTCTTACAGTCTTCTATCACGCTTTTGTCATCAACCTTCAGTGAATCAAGGGCTGTTTTTATTTTGGCAATGATTGGCTCACGCATGGCAAGCAGCTCATCTCTGATGGGCAGGGAAAGTATGCTGATCGATTGCAGGATATACAGGTCATCGGCTGCCAGGTCCGGCGCAAACAGAACCAGCCGGAGAACGGTGAGGGTCACCAGATTTTCCACATTATCCAGCGTTTCCTGATCGATCACATTATCAATCTGGCGGTCAGCATCGATCGCTATGATTGCCTGATAATAACTGTTGGCGATAGAGGTAATGATCTGGATCAGTTGCGTCCGCATATCCAGTTCCGGTTTGCCAAAATAGAATTTCTGGCGGCGAAAAGAGTCGGTCATTTCCTGGTTGGCAAAATTGACACCAATCATCTCTTCCTCCGGGTAGAAGGAGACGACATTGAGCATCTTCAGCCGGGACCAGGCGTAAATCTTCTTTCTTAATGAGTCAGTAGTACCATATTCAAAAATATTGACAAAAAAATGCGCCATCGACTGGCTGATCACATCCACCGTTTTTTCGTCATGGACCAGTGCTTTCACCATGGCCTGGGTTGAGAATCCCACGGCGGCCAGCAGGTAATCGCCATAAGATGCCCAGGTGTCCAGCACATCTTGTGATTTGGCTGTCGTCTGTATGTCATGTTTAAGGCCCCAGCCTTGCAGCATTTTCAGGTAGATATTGCTGATGTCCTGTTTGGCAAATGCCGGATCCAGGGCTTTCAGGGCAGCGAAAACCTGTCGGGTAAAGTGCTCAATTTCACCCTGCTTCCTGAGTATCTCAAAGGCTGGCTTCAGTCGTGCTACTGCCAGGGTTTTCATCACCAGGTTGTCTTCCGTAAATTCGGCGTGAAAATAACGCTGGGTATAAGCAGCCAGGGCCAGTGTGGCAGCCGCCCGGGACTGTGGATAATGTTCCGGGTGAGCCAGCAGATGACTGGACAGGCTCCAGTACCGGGTAAGCAGGCCTTCCAGTGTGGCACGGTATGAGCGGCTGGTCTGGGCTTCAATGCTGAGCTTGCGGTTAAGGGCATTGACTTTGTTGGCCAGCTCGTCCTGGATCTGTTTGTCCTCTGACGACAGAATACCTGTAGTGCTGCCAATCCCGTTTTTGATCACCGTTTGCAGGTGCACAATGGCCGGTTCGCCCAGGGAACGCAGGCCAAAATCGAACATGGAGGTCAACAGGTAGTAAGACGCCAGGTTCCAGTAGGGAGGATTGCCAGCCACTAGCCGCCGGACAGTCAGGGGTTCAAGGATGGCCACCAGTATTGAATAGCCCAGGGCAGTACCCTGGATGGTGATCGTGGATATGGTTTCCTTGTCCGGAAGGTAGCTCTGATACCAGGATTTGCTCGGGGTTCGTGGCCGTGGTTTCCCGGAAGGCAGTTGGGGAATCTGGCTGATCCATGGTATATCGGGGAATTCTGGTAGATCCTGTGCTGAACCATCCGGGGAGGAAAGCCTGAACCAGGTGGTCAGTTGCTGCTGATACCAACGCCTCACCTTTGAACTTGTTTTGTATTCAGGTTCCAGCATTTCCAGGGCCCTAACGACTTCAGGGATCAGTTCCTGATGATACAGTGGCCGGAAGGCCAGCAGGGTTGAACGGATCAGGCTGTCATCATTGGTAACTTCAACGTTCTCCCGGTAATGCTGAACCAGCGCTGCGGCCAGCATACCGGCACTGGCCTGGTCGTCATCGACCCTCTGCAGGTTGAAGGCTTCTGCCAGGTTGACCACCAGGGCCTCCAGGGCGCGCTGGGCATTGGAGCGGGCAAAATTGGGCTGTTCAGCCAGAATGGCGGTGGCATTTTTTTGCAGGGTGTTAAAGTAATGGTTGGCGAATTCCCCGGTGGGCGATGTCGAACTGCCTTTGCCGGTGTCAATGGCCCCCCAGTTTTCCAGGCTGCGGCGGGTATTGGAGGAGAACCGTTCAATGTTTGCTTTGGTGGTGGCCATACCGGTTACCCTGGCAAAATGGTCCACCACGGTGTAGATGACTGGTGTCTTCTTTTTGTCCAGGAAATAGAGCAGTACCGCCGGCACAGAGACTCCCATAATGAAAATGGCGTTTCTGATGTAGTGCTCAGGAACCCCCTTGAGGGCGGACTGGATGACCCCGGGCCTGGTTCCCTTTTCGGACATGATGGCCATGCCCTCCAGTTCCCCTATGGCACCGTTTTCAAAGTCGCTGCAGTCCTGATAACTGATCTGCCACTGGTTCAGGAGATCGCAGTAACGCAGGTTAATCAATGTTGAGCGTCGGACCAGTGGATCCATGGTCCGGAGATGGCGCTGGATGTCGTTGCGAAACTCCGGAATATCGGACCAGTCAATATGGTAATTGAAATGGGTCCTGATGCTGTCAGCCCCGTCACTGGCTCTGGCTTCGGGATGAATGTAAACCATGGTCTGTACGGCAAGGGCAATCATGGCACTGGCCCGGTCATAATCGCCATCAGTCAAAGCGAGTCTGGCGGTGGAGGCGATGTTGTCCAGAATGTCCTGCAGACGGAAATAGGTTTTTCTCGCTTTCTGGGCATTCATGCTGAGAATGGAAAAGGTAAACAGAGAACGGAATAGCAGATCGGTTTGCAGATCATCGGTCTGCTTTTTCAGATGTTCGTCCGACAGTGTTTTGTAACTGAAGCTCTCCAGCCGGGCGCTGAGATTGTCGGTCAGATGCTGGCTGGTTGAGCGCCGGATATTACTGCCGTGGATTTTCAGTAAGGTTTGGAGAAAGGTGTAATTATGCTGTTTTAAATAATTTTTGCTGATGTTCAGGGCAATTTCTGAACTTAATGGCACCAGGCCCCAGGCAACCGCCGTTTTCAGCGTGTTCACCAGACGACTGACCTCTCCGTTTTTGCTTTGTTGCGCTTGCTTCTGCCGGTCAGTTTCACCCTGATGAACCGCTGCAAAGACGCTAGTACCGGAATATGGCAGCAAACTTGCCATTAACAGGCATAAAAACATAAGAAGAATACGGTAGTAGCAATAACCTGTTTTCATTGAGATAAGAAACCGGAGTGATAAATATCTACCCAATCAAAATAGGCTGTAATGCGCCTGGTGGTGATAAATATTTGTTATTTATGTTTTGATTTTTTTTATAAGAGATTTTTTTATAAGAGCGAACGATGATTCAGTGGTAGTTTTTTCTCCTGAATTTAGAGTTTTGTTGTTTTGTTTGTCCGAATGTAACAACTTATAAAGTTTTTTATTTCGTTCTTTTTTTGAAACTGGTAATTAAATGAAATAACCATTATTTTTCTATTGTTGTTTCAGGGTTGAACAGAGAGGTCAGGGAGTCAATTCTCTTTGACAACCTCCCCCCGGTAATGGGCTGCATCTGGCTCATGAACAGGTTTTCAGACTGATAGTGGACTTCCGTGTTTGTTTCTTCGGCTTAAGTTAGGTCGTATTGCCGTATTAAAAAAGGGGCGACGTTGTTTGTTTCGGAGGTTTCTGAATGAGTTCTGATCCTGAGTTCAGCAAATGGCGGGAACGGTTCTGGCCGGTTCACAGTCATGAGCTGAAAAAGCTAATCCCCATGATTTTGATGTTCTACCTTATTCTTTTTAACTATACGATTCTCAGGGACACCAAAGATACCCTGGTGGTCACCGGTGCCGGTTCCGGTGCCGAGATTATCCCATTTCTGAAGCTCTGGGTTAATGTCCCTTTTGCTATCGGGTTTACCCTGATTTATTCGCGCATGAGTAACCTGGTCAGAAGGAATACACTTTTTTACCTGGTGATTACTGCATTTATTCTGTTCTTTGTTTTCTTTGCGCTCTGGCTCTATCCCAACCGGGGAACCCTGCACTTTCATGATACATCGGACTATCTGCAAAGTGTTTTACCACCGGGGTTCAAGGGGTTGATTGCGGTGATGCGTAATTGGACCTTCTCCCTGTTTTATGTCATGTCGGAGTTGTGGGGCAGTGTCTGCCTGTCGATGCTGTTCTGGGGATTTGCCAACCATATCAATACCATTGCCGAGTCAAAACGGTTTTATGCCCTGTTTGGCATGATGGGCAATCTGGCGCTGCCCACGGCAGGTTATTTTGTCTATGTTGCCTCCGGAGTCAGGGAGAACCTGCCCGAAGGTGTGGATTGCTGGGGGTATTCCCTTAATCTGATGACCGGGGTTCTGACGCTGGGCGGGGCGTTGATTATTTTGATTTACTGGTGGATGAACCGTTATGTCCTGAGTGATCCCAGCTTATACCATCAGCTGGGTGCCCATGAGCCAGCCAATGAAAAACTGAGTCTGTCCCTGCGCGACAGCCTGAAAATGATTATTAATTCCAGGTACCTCCTGTGCATCGCCCTGCTGGTGATCAGCTACGGGGTGTGCATCAACATGGTGGAGGTTACCTGGAAAAATCAGCTTCGTATGCAGTTTCCGGATCCGAATAATTACAACCAGTTTATGGGACTGTTTTCAACCTGCACCGGGTTGGTGACGATTTTTATGATGCTGTTTCTCACCAATAATGTGATCCGGTATTTCGGCTGGACATTCGCGGCGCTGTGTACGCCGGTCATATTATTGGTCACCGGGTCTCTGTTTTTCTGTTTTGTCCTGTTCCGGGACTGGTTGCCTGAAAGCCTGATACTCTCCCTGGGGATTGCCCCGTTAATGCTGACGGTGATTTTGGGGGCTATTCAGAATATTCTGAGTAAATCGACCAAATACGCCTTGTTCGACCCCACCAAGGAGATGAGTTATATCCCCCTGACGCCGGAACAGAAGGTAAAGGGCAAGGCGGCAGTGGATATTATTGGTAATCCCACCGGAAAATCCACGGGTTCATTGATCCAGCAGATATTGATGGTGATGCTGGGGTCACTGTCTGCCATTGCGCCCTATGTTGCGGTGATTGTTCTCTGTTTCTTCGCGATCTGGATTGCATCTGCCCGGTCGCTGGGCAGGCGGTTCACGGAAATCACTGAGCAGAAGCGTATGGAATAAGCATAATTATGGCTCAACCTCTGCATAAAAAAGCTGGCATCGCTTGAGTTCGGTAAGGTAACGCTCCCTGAATGCCGGGTCGATATCGGAAACACGAAGCCAGCTGGTTACGGTATTGCCGGAACTGATGGTTGCCATTCTTGGGTCAACAATACGACAGCGGACATTTTCAAACGTTATAGTATTTGCCCCGGGATGGGTGACCTCATGCACCTTATGCCAGGCGGTCAACATTTGCCCGGCTAATGTGCGTACACCGGGCAAGGTGCTTTGGTGTATTTTCTGCCAGACCTGATCGTCACCCATGGTAAAAAACAGATCATCGGCCCCGAGTTCTCCTGCCCTGACCAGCTGTTTCAGGGCATCGGCTGTCCAGAGATAGAGAACCCTTCCCCAGGCGGTAACAAAAATATGCCGGTTCAATTCAATACTTGCATCGGCGGTCAGCCGCGCGGATTCCAGGCTTTTGGAATACCAGTGTTGCGATAACGGGTCAAAGAACAGGTCAGCCAGGATGGCTTCGACCTGTTGACTGGAGAGCTTTTTCCGTCTGGCAGCACCCTGCACTATATAATCAAGCCGGTCAGCAGCAAGGTCTGGCAGTGGCCTTTCCAGCCGGGTAAACGAGGGGTTTTTTTTGGGGTGGACGGTTTCAGACGACAGATGATGTCTGTTCAGGATTGGGGTAATGCTGTGCCTGTCCACAAAGTTGGTGAACTGTGAATCGTGATAGTCCGGATTGCCTGCTGAACTGTCAGAAAACAGGTAGTCAGACACATGGCTGAAGGTGCTGTGGGGCAGGTCATGGAGCAGGCCGCTGATCTGTTCCGGGAAGGGAGCACCGAAACGGTTGAGTAAATAGAAGACACCCAGAGAATGGTCGTAACGGGAGTAGGGTTCATTGTTATTGCCCTGTGAGTCCACCATCTGTATGGGGCCATACTGGTTGATATGTTTCAGCCTGTTGACTGCCGGGTGGGCCAGAAGGGAAGAGAGTAGCCTGGATTGATCATTTGCCATTGCCTTTAACGATATGGTTCCGTAAAAGGTGTCGATGCTTTCGATATGGCTTTCAAGATGGTTTTCAATATGACTTTCAATGTCAGTTTGATTGCCATCGGCGGACAGTTCATGGCTGATGATAACGATAAATGGTACCAGACAGCTCAATAGTTTGATCATTGCTCAATTATGTATCCGGTGTGCCTGACTGTTATATAAATGAACGTTATCAGCCAGGCTGTGCGACGTTGCCGTAATGTTTTACCTGCGACACGCCAACCGTGTATTCCCTGGTAAACATGGCCTGGATGACCCCGACAAGTGTAGCCAGCAGGCCGCGATCTGCAACCAGTGATGACAGGGCCAGGCCCATGGGCATCAGTTGCTTTGGCGAAGAGAGCGGTCAGGCCCACAGTTATCTCACCTGTGCAGAGTTGAAATACTTGGCGTGCCGCTGCTGGTAAACACCGCTCTCTCTTACCTGAGTGAGCGCCGTGTTCATTTTTTCACACCAGGGCGTCACCTTTACGGGCCGCGATGCCCATTGCCTGAATCTTCTTATTTCCGGTTGAATTTTATGGTTGAATTGTCCAGTACCGATTGGGTAAAATTAACAAAAAAATGAATAAAAATTCATATTGCAAAGGTAAGGGTCTATAATTGTCGCCAATTTATAACGCTCACCCTTCGAACACATCCAGCAAGTGGAAAATCGAAGGTTGTGCTGGTTTCTGGATATGATTGATTAAAAATACTGCATTACTCAGGATTTTCCGATAACGGATAACCCTGAAAGCAGCATTTTTTCTGGAAGGTTATTTGACGACTATGACTAGCCAAAAACAGGATGCCCTGGTTCGCTCTTTCCGTCAGTTGCTTAAAGAAGAGCGCTGCGGCTCCCAGGGCCAGATGGTGACTCTGCTGCAGGAGCAGGGGTTTGACAATATCAGTCAGTCCAAGGTATCGCGCATGCTCAGCCGTTTTGGTGCGGTCCGGGCGCGCAATGCATTGAATGAGCTGGTTTACTGCCTGCCTCCTGAGCTGGGCAAGATGGATTCCAGTATTGCGGTAAAAGATCTGGTAGAAGATGTTAGCCATAATGAGTCCATGATTGTGATCAAAACCAGCCCGGGTGCCGCCCAGATGATCGCCAGGCTCCTGGACTCTATTGGCGTAAAAGGTGGGATTATGGGGTGTGTGGCGGGGGATGACACCATTCTTGTGGTACCTGCCAGTGTGCAGGAGATTAAAGAGATTACGCTGAGTATTGCCGGGATGTTTAACTGAGTGTTCCTTTTTTGCAGGAACACTCTTTGCCGTGAAAGAAAAATTGCCACGGAGACAAGATAAAGTTTTACCTCTGTGTCTCCGTGGCAAATCTTACATACCAGAGGGTGACGAACAATCGTCATGAGTATTTGTGTCCGGAGCAGTTGGTAGCAATGCCTTACCAGTGATCAGATGAGTGGTTCGGACTGGCGCACGTTTATAAAATATCCGGGTTAAGACGTTGGCGAGTGGGAAGGATCTTCAAAATACAATGTAATGCTGTTGGCAGGAAAAAAAATCTTGTTTTCATCTGGAAGGATGCCGGGATGTGATGAGTGAAGTAATGTTGAATTATTTGATATTTTCGAGAATAACCATTTTGGGTCGTATCTTAATCTGCCACGAATTTTACCCTGTTCCAGGTAAACCGATGGATCTACTCTCTGGTCTATTTCAGTAGCAGGGATTTTAAAGCTGATAAACAGTAATTGGCCGGATTTCAGGTGGCAGCATGCCTGCCCCTGAAGTGTGGATTTCGCTCTGGGTGTACCTTTCAGGCTGACAATATCGGTATCAAGCAGTTTGTTAAAAAGCGACGTAATTGTATTGTAAACTTTCTGCTGACCTTTCGTTAAGATGGGAATATGTAGTAAATGTTTTATCGTTGAATCTTTTTTAAAAATTTTTATGCTGTTTTTAGCAAGATGAATGGGGTGGGGTGGGATATGCTGCAGCGATTCTTTCATAAAGCATCGGGCAGGCATTGAGATAACTCTCTTTACCATCGCGTCGTCATCAAATAACAAATTACCTGATATAGCGTACTTTTTTTGCAGTGTGTGCAGCGGTAATCCGCTGTTTGATAAATCCTTTTTGAAGTGTACCTGAATGCGCAGTCTACTTCCCCCGGGGGAAAAGCTGGCAAAACCTGCGCTAAGTTCTTTATTGATATATCCAAAGTTAGCGGTTATCACTTTTCCGTTCCATGCTCTGAGCGTGTTTATAATGGCATAGTGGTTAACAGAAGGTATCTCAGGTAGTGCTTTGGCTGAAGCTGCCTGATCAACAGTCGTCTTACCAGCAACGATGATACCTGATTTCGATTTTTCCTTTTTGCACAAGGAAGCGGTTTGCGTCAGTGAGCCGTTTTGCCTGCCAGTCCCATTCCCATCAGAGAGCGTGGTGTTTTCAAAGATGGGCTCTCCCCTTAAAGTGCTGGGAGCAGGTGGTTTATCGGTATCTGATGGATCAATATACCTTCTGCCTTCCACTATTTGCAGTAACGCTTCGCATATAGGGTTTTCTTCAGGTCTGGGACTGTAGTCTGGAATGGCAAACGGGTTATGAAAGGCTGCTGTGCCCATTTTTTTTACCTCTGAAGAGGTAGGGGTCCACACTGAAGAGGTGGGGGGAGGCAATGGCAGGGTGGTATCGGGACATAGTTTTGTTTCGAGTGGATCGATACTCCCCGTCTCTCGTCCCAACCATAACAAGCGTGCGGTAGGGATCAGGGGTTGTAGATGTTGTGACCCACATGGGTGAATCACCCTCAATGTCTGGTTCATAATGGCGAACATTACCTGGTTGAGGTTACTTCAAGAATGTAGGAGCTGGGAGGCTGACCGAGAATAGCCTCCTAGGGCAATGTCCTGAAATAGTTTCGACAAGCAAAGCAATTAGGACGAACGTAACTTTGAAACTCAGAAATCTGCAGACTATTTCGGGACAATCCCTCAGTAAGAAAGCATATCTGGTAAATAGTTCCCGCTTTAGCCGTTTTGATAAGTGATAGTGAAAGAACAACTGCCTGGTAAGTATTTTTCACGCTTGCCTGTTGGTGGTGTTTTTCTGTTATTATTGGCCCTTTTTTCATTTCAAGGCATCAACCAGCATGAACCAGGCGACACTGACCTTTGATAAAGTGTCTGACCCAAAGGTTGTGATCACTCTTCAGGGCAGCTGGACGATTAATGGTGTTTTGCCAGCCCTGGATCAGCTTTCTGCTTTACCGGATTATGATCAATTAAAAACCGTTGCCTTTATTAGCGGTGATGACTTCTCGTGGGACTCCAGACTGCTGGCCTGGCTATTGGCCTGCCAGCGCATGCTGGAGCCTTCCCATTGCCAGCTTGATCTCAGTGGCCTGCCTGAGGATGTAAGAGATCTGTGCAGGCTTGCCAATACCGTACCGCCCAATAAGGCCCTGCCGGATAGAAACCCATCCCTGTTGCATCGGCTGGTCGACCGGGTTGCCCGCATGGGTGATGAGGCGATGGAGCTGTTGGCGTTTATTGGCGAACTGGCACTGTCCCTGAGTCGCTGGTTGTCCCGTAAAGGATCCGCCCGCTGGTCAGATATTATCAGCTTTTGCCACCAATCCGGTCCTTCTGCTTTGCCGATTATCACGCTGCAAAGTGTTCTGATCGGGATGATTCTTGCTTATCTGGGTATGGTCCAGCTCCGACAGTTTGGTGCCGAGGTGTATGTCGCCAATCTGGTGGGGGTTGGCATGGTGCGTGAGATGGGAGCATTGATGACGGCGGTGATTATGTCCGGTCGAACCGGTGCCGCCTATGCCGCCCAGCTGGGCACCATGCAGGTTAATGAAGAGATTGATGCATTGACAACTCTGGGCATAAATCCCATGGATTATCTGGTGTTACCCAGAACCCTGGCCCTGATCCTGACCATTCCTCTGCTCTGTCTGTACAGTAATATTCTGGGCATGCTCGGGGGTGGGCTGGTGGCTACCAGTATGGATATTACCTGGTTGATGTACCTGTACCAGCTCCAGGATGCGATTTCTTTTGGTGATATCATGACCGGCGTTGCCAAGAGCTTTCTGTTTGCCCTGATGATTGCCATGGCCGGGTGTCGTGCCGGCCTGGCTTGTGGTCGTTCCTCCGCTGCGGTAGGTCAGGCGACGACCAATGCGGTAGTGACCGCCATTATTTATCTCGTGGTGGCCGATGCCGGGCTGAATATCCTTTTTTATCACCTGGGAATTTGAGCATGGGGCAACTGCAACAGGAAGGTCAGGAGGTGGTGATTGAAGCCCGTGGCTTGACCATGAAGTATGGTAGCAACCTGATTCAGTCCAACCTGCATTTTCAAATCAAAAAAGGTGATGTGTTTGTCATTATGGGGGGCAGTGGCTGCGGTAAAAGCACGCTCCTGAAACATATGATTGGGCTCTACCAGCCGGCAGAGGGCGATATCCTGTTTGGCGGGCAGAGTTACTTTGCCGCATCCCCGGAGCAACAGTTGGCGATGCGTCAACGCTGGGGCGTTACCTATCAGGGGGGCGCGTTGTTCAGTGATAAGACACTGGCCGAGAATGTTGCCCTGCCACTGGCACAGTATACGACACTGTCTAGTAAAGATATTCAGGATATGGTGCGTTATAAACTGGCGCTGGTGGGTTTGGCCGGTTTTGAAGACTTTTACCCATCCCGGATCAGTGGTGGTATGTGTAAGCGTGCAGGGCTGGCCAGGGCCATTGCCCTGGACCCGGATATCCTGTTTTTTGATGAACCCTCGGCTGGACTGGACCCTCTCAGTGCCAGACGACTGGATGACCTGATTCTGCAATTAAGAGATTCCACCGGTGCCACGGTCGTGATTGTCACCCATGAGCTGGCCAGTATTTTTGCCATTGGCAGCAATGGGGTCTATCTCGATGCCAACAGCAAAACCCAGCTGGATACCGGGTCTCCCGACTATATGCTTAACCACAGTAAACACGATCTGGTCAGGTCGTTCCTGTCCAGAGGTGAGTTTAGGGCCTGTTGACGTTTCGTTGCGTGCTCAGCGTATCAGGGCGCTCCTATGACGAGGCGCGGCATTGCAGGAAGGCTGGTTGCCTTTCAAAATGTCGCAACGAAGTCATAGGGGCGCCCTGATACGCCCGAAGGGTGGCTCAGAAAGGCGCCATCTGCTTTGTCAGACTTGCTTGGCGTAGAATAACTACGCGCTGCACAAGTCTTTCGCGCATCTGACGCCTTTCTGAGCCAGACTGCGCGTCCCGCTGAGCACGCAACGAAACGTCAACAGGCCCTAGGGATGGGGGAATTTACAAAGCGACTCAATGAATTAAGACTCAATGAATTAATTAGTGAGGCTCGCTTTTCCGAGAGAAGCCTATGAATAGAAAATCCTTGTCAGTATCCGTTGGCCTTTTTGTCATCCTGATCATTACCATGACGTTTGCCCTGGTGTTGTTTCTTAATGCGGATGGTTTTTCCAGGAAGGCTGTCCAGCGTTATCAGGTTCTGTTTGACAGCTCGATCAAAGGCCTGAATGTTGGTGCTCCCGTGACTCTTCGCGGTGTGAAAATTGGTGAAGTGGTCACCATCAAGACCAAGCTGTATCACAATCATCAGAAGGTCTTGAATGTGGTCACCATTGATATGTACCCGGATGCTATCAGTGAGCATGATAGCAGTGACCATAATGTGCTGGGACAGTTGCTGCAGCAGGGGCTCAGTGCCCAGGTTGGGCTGCAGAGTGTATTGACCGGGATGCTGTATATCGAGGTGGATTTCTTTGACTCTGTGCCGGAAATGCAGCCTGTGGACACCGAGTATCCACAGATCCCCACAGTGCCCAATCACCTGGAAGAGTTTATTGAGCGGTTTGAGAGCATTAATATTGCGGAAATGGCCAGCAGTTTAACGGAAGTTCTGGATAATCTGTCCCGGCTGACCGGAGATGATCGCCTGAACAAACTGATTGATGATGTTGATAAGGCATTTGTCAGTGTGGCAGCGATGTCCGATGAGATGACCTTGAGCATGGCGGGCATTCGCAAAGAATTTGCTGCCATGTCACAGGATTCCGGGGAAGTGACCGCATTGCTGAAAACCCATCTGCCTGCCGCCACGCAGCAGTTGAATGAAACCATGCTGCAGCTTCAGCAGACCATGTCCGCAGCGGAAGAGACATTGGCACCTGACTCACCATTGATGTACCAGCTGACGCAGAGTTCAAAAGACATCAGTCGTGCTTCCAGGGCGGTGGACGATCTGGCGGACCTGCTGCAACGCCAACCCGATTCGATTATCTTTGGTAGACAGTCAGGAGATGTACGGTGAGCCGTTACCTTCGTATATTGAACCTTGTTATGGGTCAGAACGCTGCTGCAAAGGCTTTTTTCCTGATCATATTGCTCTCGGGCTGTTCCGCAAGGAACCCCAACTATCATGATTATACGCTGGTAGCGGCAGCGGTTTCACAAGAGCAGACTGTGCTGCCGGACACCGCTACACTGGGGGTTTTTCCGGTGACTGTTGCCGGTTGGCTGGATAAGAAAACAATTACCTGGAGCGATGGTGGTGTTCGTTTACAGTCCTCTGCGAATGATCACTGGGGGGAGCCCTTACCAGAGCTGCTGACACAGGCTATGGTGCAAAATCTGCGTCAACAGGTTCACTCTGGCACTTGGATAAGCTCCGGCCCCTGGGTCCGCAATAAACGCCCGAAAGTGGTCGCCTTTGTTGATGTTCAGTCCATAGCACTGGTGAACCGGCAGTTACGGATGAGCGTGGCCTGGTCTCTGGAAGGGCAGGATCAGCAGGTCATTGCCCGGCAGGAGAGAGTCTATACACTGCCGCTGGAGAGTGATGTTTCTACACAAGCTCTCGTTCGGACATTAAGTCAGGTCTGGGGAGGGGTTGCCAACGATATGCTTCAGGGTTTTCCCGGGCTTGGAGCCAGTCGGACTTAAGACTGTCCTACTGCGGTTGCGATAAATTGGTCTAAAAATTCCTGCTTCTTCGTCAAATAGCCCCGCTATTCTCCTCAGAAGCAGAAATTTTTATCCTCAATTTCTCGCAATCCTCGCTACGGACGCTTAAGTCCGACAGGCTCCTTGGCAACTAAGGGCGCATGTGAGGCAATCTGTCCGGCAGGTGGTTCGGGGATGGTATCTTCGGTTACCTTCCTGTATTGATCTTCAGGCATGATGTTGCGCTTTCTGCAGCCTCTGAAGTGATTATTGTCAGTGTTCTCAAGTAATACAAAGTCGCCAATCCCATTTAAATCAAAGTTTTTCAGCTGATCGTCAGTTACGGGGAAGTAGAAACCATAAGCATCAACAGCGCTCATAATGGTGCCCTTGTTATTTACTGTAATGACTGGCTTTTGCAACACTCTGGCAACCAGGGGAACGATGACTGTATACATCCATTTGCCATCACATTTGATGGCGTCCATACCGGTCATGCCGTCGTGCTCGGAATCATTCGTTAAATAGAAGTAAAGGTCTTCTTCCGGCACAGAATCCCGCCAGCTTTCGTCTTCATTGAAATGTGAATGATTGTTTTCGTAATCCTGTAGCCATTCTCTTGCTTCTTCATACACCTGTTGACGTAAGCTGTGAGCATCCCGACCGGGGCGTTGCGCGCATGACACAAGGGCAGCATGGAAAAAACAATTGCCATCGCCGGGGACATCGACAACTTCGTACCCCTGGTTGTACACAATGTTGGAGGTGCTTTCAGATATACAGCTGAGTATGTCACTCAGTCTATCGATGCCACGGGAAAATGTAGAAGGATTGGTAGAAAGGGTATTGTTTGGTGAACAGGCATTGATAGCACAGTCCGTAGACATGACGGTAAGCACTCCAAAAACTGCTGCTGCGACGAAGCATCCTGAAGAGATCGCACTCAAGGTAAATGCTGCGGACACAAGGGTAGAAGCCGCTGGGAATATACACACTGCCCAGCGCTTCCAGCTGGCCTGTGGTTGATCTGTCGGAGGCGCATCTCCGGATCGATCCACAGGACCGTTGGATAAAGGTGTTGGTAACGATTGTATCAAAAGAGTCTCACCGGAACGTCGTATCATTCCCAATCTTATTTCCATGCCCATCCGGGGCCTGGTTTAATATTCAGCCAGTGCTGCCACCGCAGTAGGGCAGTCAATTCTCGATCAGCCTCCTGGCTGCTCCGATCACGGTGTTAATCGCGTTGGGCTCAACACTGGCCAGCTTTTCAGTATCTGGCGTTTCATTGCAGGTACGGTTAACAATGACCCCGGCAACGCACCCGGCCTTAAGCCCCATGGCAGAACACATGGTCAGAAGGGTTGCGGACTCCATTTCATAGTTAAGCACTCCCATCGACTGCCACTCAGCCATAGAGCCCTGTAGCTCTTTTCTGACCCGCTGGGTGAAGGTGTCATAACGTTCCTGACCGGGGTAGAAGGTGTCGCTGGAGGCGGTAATACCGGTCCAGTAGTTAAGCCCGTCTTGTTCAGCGTTATCTACCAGTGCCCGGGTACACTGAAAGTCGGCAACGGCAGGATAGTTGATGGGGGCAAAATGTCGGCTGGCACCGTCCAGGCGGACGGAACCGGTGGTGATAATGACATCGCCCACATTGATATGGGGCTGGATGGCACCCGTGGTGCCAACTCTCAGAAAAGTCCGGATCCCCAGTTGTGCCAGCTCTTCTACGGCGATAGATGTGGAAGGTCCACCGATACCGGTTGAACAAACCACAACAGACTGACCCTCCAGCTCCCCTCGCCAGGAGGTGAACTCCCGGAGGCTGGCCAGCTTGATCGGGTTATCCATCAGTTCAGCAATACGTTCGACCCGCTCCGGATCACCGGGGACAATGGCCAGTGTGGCACCATTCAAAACCTTTTGGCTCAGGCCGAGATGAAAAACTTCGCTGCTGCTCATATATGCCTCCGGGAACGTCCCCTGGATCATTGAACTTTACCTCTTAGCATCCATCATAGACGCATCCATGGGGAGTGTTTATCGATCTGGATCAATATTTGATCCGCAGGAGGCCAGATCTGGAATCCTTCAGAGCCCATCCGATGATATAAGTATGCGTTTGCGTCTATGCTGATAATGACCTGTTGGTCAGTACATACCAGTAGAAAATGGACAGTCCATGCCACCTGAAAACAGAATCACTTCCAATCGCGCGTTTATTTTCGCTATTGCCGGGGCTGCCATCGGTTTGGGAAATATCTGGCGTTTCCCTTATGTGGCCGGTGAAAACGGAGGAAGCCTGTTTTTCCTTCTTTATATTATTTTTGTGGTGTTGCTGGGGTTGCCAGTCATGGTTGCCGAGATTGTGGTTGGCCGGGCAGGGCGGTCTTCACCCGCCGGCAGTCTGCGGCAGCTGGCGGTGAATGCTGGCCATACCAGGCACTGGAGTAAGCTGGCCTGGATGGGAACGCTGGCGGCCACAATGATTCTCTCATTCTACAGTGTCGTGTCCGGCTGGGTGCTGCACTTTTTCTTCCAGTCGCTCTCGGGGGAACTTCCAGCCAACAGCATTCAAGCGACTTCGATACATTTTCAACAGCTGCTGGAATCACCCTGGCAAGTGGTTTTATACCACGGTCTGTTTATTGTTATGACCGTGGCCATCAGTGGTCGAGCCATTTCCAAAGGTATTGAACAGCTGAATAACTGGCTGATGCCCCTGATGTACCTGATTCTGGTGGTTCTACTGATATATGCCAGTCAGTTCAGTGGTTTTGCGCCAGCCCTTGATTACCTGTTTGCTTTCAGGTTTGAGGCGGTCAGCGGCGGTGTGGTGCTGGAGGCAATGGGCCATGCCTTTTTCACCCTGGCCATTGGTGCCTGTTGTCTGATGGCCTATGGGGCTTATATGCCGGAGAGGCAGTCGGTGGTTAAGGCGGTATTGGTGGTCGCCTTGCTTGATGTGCTGGTGGCGGTGATGGTCGGTATTGCCACCTTTGCCGTGGTATTCAGTGAAGGACTGTCGGTGGCGGAAGGTCCCGGGCTGATGTTTATCACCCTGCCGGTTGCCCTGGCTCAAATGCCCTTTGGCTCGCTGGTTTTACCCTTATTCTTTCTTCTTCTGGTCATGGCGGTTTGGACATCGGCAGTCAATCTGGCTGAACCGCTGGTGGTGATGATGAGTCGCCTGTGTTCAGGCTTGCGCGCAGCAGGAGCCACCATAGCCGGTGTTATGATATTTCTGGTCGGGTTAATACCCGGGCTCTCTTTCAGTGTCTGGAAGCAGGTTGCTGTTGATGGTAAAACGTTGTTTGACCTTTATACCGCCTTTGCTACCCAGGTTATGCTGCCAGCCGTTGGGCTTCTGGTGCTTTATTTTTGCGGTTATATCATGGAAAGAAAAGTGCTGATTGAGCAGTTGGGAATGCAGGGTAAATCCCTGAAAACCTGGCAGCTCCTGATCCGCTGGGTAAGCCCCGCATTGCTGCTGATGGTCATCATCGGTGAGCTGTTTCAATGTTGATCACATCAGAGATTTGATCAGAGCCGCCACTAACATAACAAAAATTAATACCATGGCGATTTTGGCAAGCCTGCCCTGCTGTTCATTAGTCAGCGGTTTGCCATGGCGCTCCGTCAGCTTAACCACAACAAACAGGGTGATGAACAAAAGTACTAAAATAGAGATCAGGTTCATATTTCACCAAAAATAACGGGCAGTCGTCGTACTGCCCGTTATTGTAACCAGCTTCAAGATTTATTTCGTGGCTTATTCGCTGGCGGCTTCTTCTTTGCCTTCAATGCTGATCAGCTCAACCTCAAATACCAGCACGGAGCCTGCTGGAATGGAGCCAACTTCCTGGTCGCCATAAGCCAGCTCAGCGGGAATCGTCAGGCGATATTCAGAGCCAACAGACATCAGGGCAACACCCTCAGTCCAGCCCTTGATTACGTTTGCCAGGGGGAACGTTGCTGGCTGACCTCTCTGCTTGCTGCTGTCGAAGACAGTGCCGTCAGTCAGCGTACCGGTGTAATGAACGGTAACAGTATCCGCTGCGGTTGGTTTTGGGCCGTCTCCCTGCTTGATAACTTCATATTGCAGACCGGACTCAGTCACGGAAACACCTTCTTTCCCGGCGTTGTCTTCCAGGTATTTGGCACCGGTTTTACGGGTCTCTTCACGCTTTTTGGTAGCGTTCTCCTGAACGACGGTGTTCATCTTCTGCTCATGAGCCCTAAGTGCTGCCCCCATCTCCTCCTCGTTCATTCTGACTTGATCGGCAAGGGCGTCCAGCAAGCCCTGCTGAACCAGCGCACGGTCAAGCACAACACCCAGCTCATCCTGCTGTTTCAGTGTCTGGCTGGCAAAGTTACCGACAGAGGCACCAATGGCATAGGCGGCTTTCTGATCATCCGTGTTTAACTCAACTTCAGGAGTCTGGGCGGTCTTTTCCTGACAGCCTGCTGCCAAGAGTACAGCGGCTGCCAGAGCAGATATTTTAATAACCTTCTTCATATCAGTTTCCGTTGTTTTTGGCCAGAAATGCCGTATTGGCCAGGATGATCTTGCCTGTATCAGGATTAAAGTAAAAACCCTATCATAATGGCACAGCCTTTACGCCAGTTGAACCAAATAACAATAATTTTTCAAAAAAATCACATTATTACCTTACGGTATATCATTACCGGTTTATACAAAATCAATTCTCTCTGAATTTAATGGGGCGACGTTATGCTGGTCTGCTTAAGTTATCAATTGAGGCGTTGATAGAAAGAGCCATCAATTATTGCAGGAAGATGAAAATATCAATTTCACGAATCACGATTCAATTCCATTTGACCAACTATTTACAGGGTATAAAAGGTTGTCTGGGGGGGATTCTGTCGGTCGGTCTTTAACAGCATGCTTCGAATTTCCGGTGTAAAATACGCTATATTTTTACGATCTTTGTCTTTTTGTCCCAGTTTAAATCTCTGGTTTCAATTTATAGAGTTTTTCGTTAGCCATTATTTGCTTTGGAGCCGTCGCTTGGAGTCTGCTGTTAGCACTACCGTTTTTATTCAGTCCGGAAAGCAGCCTGAGATACCTTTGTACAATAAAAATGCAGTAAAAGATGGGCTGTTTTTGGCGGGTTGTCGGACGGGCTGGTATTTTCTGGCGTTGGCAGCTGTTGTTGTCTTCATGGGCTTTTCTCCTGTGCCATGCCATGGACAGGGGGACATGGCAGAGACGGATAAGCGCCAAATGGATAAGCCCTTCCGGCCGGTCTGCATTCATGACCCAAAAGATGGCTGGCAGTCGTTACGCCATGGTTTTCGGTTAATGGCCTACTATCACAATGCGAAGGTCAAAGAGCAGCTGAAAGCATTTCCCCAATATTATTTTAACCGTCTGTCCGAACGAATCCTGGTGTATCAATTTTATTTGAACAGGAAGATTCAGGAAAAAGGTCTGCCGGCAGAGCTGGCCCTGCTACCACTGATCGAAAGCGAGCTTGACCTCAAAGCCCGTTCATCCGCAAGGGCGATGGGGCTCTGGCAGTTGATGCCCGGAACAGCCAGGGCTTACGGACTTAAGGTGTCGAAAACGTGTGATGAAAGAACTGACCTGGAAAAAGCCACTGATGCCGCATTGACCTATATCGAGTACCTCTATAAAAGAACCAGTGACTGGATGTTAACCATTGCTGCTTACAACGCTGGCCTTTATCGGGTGAAACAAAGCATTGCTCAGGCTGAAGCGTCGGGAGAATATTCAGATGCGGGTTTCTGGAGCCTTGATTTGCCAGCTGAGACCCGAAAACATGTGGCCAAGTTTCTGGCCCTCAGCCATGTGGTTCTTCTGCCGGGTAAGTATGGCATCAGGTTGCCAGCCCTTTCTGTTGTCGAGGGTGATGGTTTTTCCAGAGTCAAATCGGGCTATCACTCTCCAGAGTGTGTTATTCCCGGCGCTGGTTGTCTCTATTGTCGCCAGCTGGTGCTTATGGTGCTTTACATTTATTTTCAGGCATTTTAATCAGGCTGAATGACACTATTCCTAACCGTCTTGTTAGTCAATCAAACTGAATACCTTGGTAAATTCCGGTTTTGAAAAAGCATTACCTTAATTTTTATATCAACAAGGAGGTGGTTTAATGAGCTATCCAGGTGTCGCTCCAGTTTCGACTAATGTCAGTCAGACCCAATTTCCTGCTCCTGCCATGGAGGGAAACGGTCGTCGTTCCGTATGGTCAAGTATCGGCAAAGCTGCTGGAAAGGCTTGTGCCATGCCATTTCGCATTGCCTCAACGGTGGTAAATGGCGGTGTTTTTGCTGCCTATTACGTTACCGCTGTGGCTGTTACCGGACTCGCTGCCACCGGAGGTGCTGTCTATGGTATTGGGAAAATGGCCACAGATGCGATCCGTGGAAAACCACACAAAAGCCTGCTGGAATATACCATCAAACCCGCCCGGGAGACTTTCAACTGTATTTCACGCCTGTACTATGAGCTGCCAAGACATGGATCTGAATTGATCTTCTCCGGTGTAGCTGTCGCTGCGGTAACTGTTCTGGCAATCGTGGCAATCGTGGCAGGAGATGGCAATAGCCACGTATGGATACATACCCCCTGCTGTTATCACAATTGTGGCGATGCCGGTGGCGCAGGTCACCAGAAACCTGCGGATGATGACTATAACCCTTCAGGCTTGTCCGCGATACTGCATCCATACAGACCTTCTATTTTACTCGGACGTAAAATCATGGGGACAACTACACAGGCACTGAATAGCGGCCAGAAGGTTGACTGAAAAGGGGAAGAAAATGCGCATATTCATTAGAGAAACATGCCTGCATTCCAATCCAACCATCTCACAGATTTGGTTGAGTAAATAAACTCACATAACGAACAGGGCGTTACATCAGATGCACTTCGCTTCCTGATTGGTAATGCTCCTTCAGTCTGTTGACTGAAAAGTGGGGGGCACTGATGTTAATTCTGCTTTTTTTGCCTCAGCTGCCGACTCTGCTTTTTCCCTCGCCAACTCTTCACTCAAGCCTTGTTTTATAGCCAATCGATAGGTTGTTGTCCTTGTATACCTTATGGCCTGGTCTGCCTTACCTTTATCAGATGCAGCGAATTTGGCCCACCTTCTGGCGCTGGCCTCTTTGTATTTATCGGATGCCATGTATTTAGCCCTGGCCCTGGCTATGGCCTTCCTGCCTTTTTCGGATGCAGCATATTTGGCCCTTGACGTCTTGCGTTTATCAGATGCGGTGTATTTGGCTATGGTCTCTTTGCCTTTATCGGATGCCATGTATTTAGCCGTGGCCCTGGCCATGGTCTCTTTGCCTTTATTGGATGCCAGATATTTAGCTCTGGCCTTCCTGCCTTTTTCTGATGCAGCATATTTGGCCCTTGACGTCTTGCGTTTATCAGATGCGGTGTATTTGGCTATGGACTCTTTGCCTTGATCGGATGCCATGTATTTAGCCGTGGCCCTGGCCGTGGTCTCTTTGCCTTTATTGGATGCCAGATATTTAGCTTTGGCCCTGGCTATGGCCTTCCTGCCTTTTTCGGATGCAGCATATCTGGCTCTGGTCGCGTTGCGTTTATCGGACTCACTCACCTCTTTTAGTGTCTTAAGTGCCTGGGGCAGATCAGGATTGGGGGGCAGAAGTTCGCCGTAACCGGAAGATTCAGTTGCTTTAAACTCAACAGTGTTGGCAGGAGCCTGTTGTTGAGTGTACCTGATCAACGGACTGACTGCCGCAATGGAGCGTGGTGGTGGCTGGGAAAAAGTAATTGTTGAATGTACAGGGGGAGGTAAATGGAACGTTGAAAAAACACTCAGAGCACTTGAAGAACCGGGTGTCTCCTGATTCGGTAATTGTTGTTTTAAATATCCAGAATGGGACTGCTCAAGTATCTGTACAGGATAACCGAACCCTCTGAGTTGTGAGCTTGAAACCTCCGCCAGTAATAGTAAGGGATTTTTTTGCAACTCCTGTAAACAAGGAGATCCATAAAAGATAGTTGAGTCCGGGCTAAACTTGTACATTACATTACTGAACCATTGAATTACACCCTGAGACCACTCCTTCATTATGAAAGTTCAACTCTGATACAGCTCATTTGATATTTACGTCAGCCAATTGTAAAGATTGGCTACAGCTATTAATCCGGATATAGGTTAGTTGAAAAAGACTATTGTACGGCTCCCAGCTGTGTTTTAAGTTCTGTAAAACCTTTAATGACTTGCTCAAGCTGCTGTTCGGCATAATTACGCATATCACAAACTGAGCTGTCAACTTTCCACTCCCTTTTTGATTTCTTCAGCAGTGCTTTATAAACGGTGTTCTTTGCTTCTTTGTTCTGATCTGCTTTGCCACCGTCTGGCACACTGGTAACCTCTTTTGTTTTAAGTGTTTTAAAAAGCTGTTTTCTTGTAGCTAAAAGATTGGATATGTCAGGCACCGGTTGCAGGTCTTTCAGGTACTGCTTTACATCGTTCATTTCTTCAATGATAAACGCTACCCTTTGTTGCAGGTGAAACATTTGCAGATCATTTTCCTCACTTGCCAGGCCGACCATCATATCCTGAGTCAGTTGATGGGCGGCATCTCTGCCTCGATCAAGGGCTGACTGATACAGGGAGGCGCTGGTGAATGCACGTTTGATCAGGACCTGAATCTGCTCTGGATCAGATAACCGGGTAAGGAAATTGATGCTGCTGATGCTAATTGGCTGATTTGGATTTCTATCATATAGCCACTGGGCGTCATACTGCCATGGATGTTGAGCAGCTTCCTGAAGAGCATCATCACAGAAGGCTCTCATTTTGTCGAATTTCTCGACAAAAAGTGTGGCCCGGTTAAATTTATCCGTGCACTTATTGCATAGGTTGTAGGCAAGATCACCATAAACCCAGACAGCCAATACGGGGGATTGCAGTATTTCAGGAAATACAGAATCGACTGTCGTCAGTTCGTTAACATAGTTTTCGCCGTACTCAAGATTTTTATTAAACAGTTGCAATCGCTTACTCATGCTATTAACCAGCTTTGCATGATCTGATTCCGGTTGTTCTTTCTCCTGTGGTTCAGATTTTATTCTGGTGATCTCCTGTTGAAGCTGCTGTTTTCTTTTGTTTCTTATTTCCTGTTTCTGTTTTGCCCGCTCCCTTTTTTTCATATTTTCTCGTAATATGTCATGATTGATGTTTTTCTCACTCTCAAATTCATTAAGATAATCTTGGCGTACCTTGTCAATTTCAGTGAGTCGAATTTTACCCGCTTCATGGAGGGTCTTTATAGAAGCTTCCAGATTTTGTGACTCAGTGTGAACAAGGTTGGATTTCTGAATGACTTTTTGATGCACTTGATTGAGTATCGAGCAGCAACTGTTCAGATTTTGTATAAATTGATTATGTGTCGAAAGGTCATCCGGGAAATTATTAGTCAGTGTTGTTAATAAACTATTAGTAATCTCTGTTGCTACTCTGGCTAATCGAATCATTGATATTTTGTTATTGCCAGCTTGTCCCGTTCGAAATATTTCATGGTCAGATAGCGTTTTAAGGAGGCACATGGTGGTGTTTAACAGACCCGGGTGCTGCAAAGATTTTACCAGAATCATCAGGGTCGTACTTTCCAGTTGTTCTATAGATTTAAGCCAAATGCTTTTAACGTTGCCGGGTCCTTGTGCTTCCTGTTGCACCAGTAAATGCTGAAGCGGGCGACTTTGCAGCAAGAGGCACAGTGACTCAGTAAGCATTATGAACTCATCGGTAAATTTTGAAGAATAGTCAGACAGTGTGTTAATACTCACAAGAAGAGCATCCATTGAGTAGGCAATAGTATCTCCAATGTCCTGTGTATTTTCCTCACCCAATTTAATCATTTTGTAAACAAGATCAGAGGTAAATTGTATATGCCACTGAATGCACTGCCTGGAAAAAGTTTCTGGCACCTTGGCAGGCGTATTGTTATCCGCCTGCTGGTTCAGCTTGATACTTAGGGTTTTTGCTAATGACATGATGGTATTGATAAGGTCTGCTAATTGTTTATCATGGCTTTCATTAATGGCTTGTTGTTTTTCACTGATAGCAAAAAGTTTTTTTCCATGTTGTAACAACGGTTGACTGGACAAACGTGGATGGCAGTATATCGTCTCTGCCGACCTGATGAATGGGGCTTTGAGTGTAAAAACTTTTTGGTCAAAATAGGGGTAGTAGTACATGCTGGTAAAATCCAGATTCCATAGATCATCTGTTTCCAGTTTTTCCACGTACCCTCTTGCCTCTTTGGTTTTGGCCATTTCTTTCAGCTGGTTCATCTCTTTGCCAGAACACTTATAAAATGCCAAATGCGCGGCCAGACTGTTTCTTACTTTTTCTCTCTTAATAAACTTATCCGGGTCTAATGAAGCTGCAGTACGGTTTAACTGACTGCTCAGGGGGTGAATGTCTACATAACTTGTTGGTTTGGTCAAAAGTATATCAGTCGATGGCAGTTTTTTTATTTTATGTAACGGAGGAAGTTTTACCGTGCTGTTATTTTCTCTCAGCTGGTTTTGTAGTGTCTTGTGTTGTTTTTTTAACTCGCTCCTGGAAAGCTTTATTCTGTTCCCCTGTTTATCAAAGCTATTATCGGTGCGCATTTTCTGATGAAAATCGAAGCATTCGAGGTAAAGCAGCCTGAGTGCCCAGGGTGTTTTTCTGGCAGCCCCGGGGTGCCTGAGTTGCAGGACTTGTTGAACTGAAAAATATGTCCCGGGACTATTCGGGTAATCCGGGGCTGATGAAGGCGTTACCTCAGCACTGGCCTCATTAGATTCCGGACCTGCAACCTGCAGGAGTGGGATAGCTCCCACTGGTACTTCATCCTTTGTCGGCAGCTGTTGGGATGGGCATGCTTTTTCATTGCTGATGGCAAAAGCGTTTGCCGACTGTCTGTCATCTCTCCGGGATGCCTGTTCCTGAGAACATTGCAGTGTTTTTGGCAGGAACTCGTTTGCTTCCGGATCCAGATTAACCTTTGTCGTTATTGCTATTTCTCTAGCCGCTTTCACCATGGTTGCCTCAGGCTGAGCAGCCTTGCTCTCAAATCCCTGACGAAGTGCTCTATCATGCGTACGGCTCTCAACCGGGCAGGAAGGTGGCCAGCCTGGCATTTGATCAGCAGGTACTGACATAAAATTCTGCCCGGAAAACGGATGGCATGCTGCAATGTAAGTGTCTGGCTCTATTGGCCATGGCAGTGTGTTCATACTGATCGGCTGTTGTTGCGGCAATGGAATGACAGGCTGATTTCCACAATATACGGCAGCAACCGACTGACCGGTCATTTGAGTTGTTGCCAGAAATTGAACTGGAACTGGTGAAACGGGAAGGATGCCCCTTGCAGAAATATCTGTAGTTTGAAAAGGATATGGATTAGCGCGACAGGGTATCAAAGCTTCGCAATTTGATGGAACCGGGTTTTGTTCATAGCCGCGTTTGGCATGAGGTGTGACAGGCAATCCTGAAACTTTTAGCCCTGGATAATGTACCCTTTGATCAATGTTCATAGGAGGCAATGGCATTCTAAAAGTTCTCTTAATTAATTTATCCCGATTTTTTTACACTGTATTATAGAAAAATTTTCCATTTTAACTGCGATCAGTTTCAGTTGGTCAGGCTGGAGTGACGGCTTTTGTTAAATATGCCTGATTGCAATTTATTGTTAGACGGTTAGGCAGAACGTATTGGGCCAGGGGCAAAATGACATAAAATGAATTTGCTGAGAGGATGCTCCCAGCAAGTTAAGCGGATCTATTCGGGATACAGCTGACCGAGCTGCTGATCTTTTTTCCGACCAGACTTTGTACCTTTGAGCTTTTTGCACACTGCCAGCAATGCGGTCAACTGCTCTTTTTTAGCAGCTGTGGCAGCCCCTCCTGCCTGAGTTTGATAAAGACTGGCGGACAGTTGGTGGCAGATCTCGCTCAGTTCCTGTGAGCCAAGCTGGTTGAGACAGTCGGTCAATGAAGTCAGGTTCTGGATGTTAAGGTTGTTGTTAAGATATATGCGACACCAGTTTTTCAGTTCACTTAGCGTCAACCGAACATCGTTCTGCTGGCAGGCTGCTTCCAGTTGGCGGAATGCTTCTGCTTCAGAGGCGTGTTTCCCGGATTGATGACGACCACCCATGTTAATGATTGGTTGATCTGACTTTGTTGCGGCACTGGATTTGAACCGCCAGAGCCCCAGGGTCAACAGCCATAACAGTGCAAAAAAAGCGGTTAACCACTGCCAGAAGACAGGTGTCTGCCAGATGCTGGCAGGCTCCAGCGGTGTTGTATCGCTGACTCTCGCAGGATCCGGACATTCAGCAGGCTGGTCTGTTGGCAATGTGGTCGGGGAGGCGACGGTTAAGGCATTAGCGTTTGGATCGGCGGATACCTCTATCTCTGTTGCAGGCAGTCTGGAGGTTTTAGTCTTGCCACTTGCTGTATCAAACCAGGTGTATTCAATCGCGGGCAACGTGATTTTTCCGGGGCGGGTTGGAATCATGGCTATGGAATCCGTGCGCTGCCCTTGAACGCCATTGGCCGTTTCCCGGTCTGCTGTCCCGGATTTATCCGGGTAGCTGTTCACTCCCTTTGGCTGAGTCATCAGAATAGGTGGCAGTTGTGCGGCACTGAGACCGTCGGCATTGACGGTAATGGTTCGGGTAATGGCATCACCTACCTGCAAACTGTTCGGTGGCTGACTCCATTGCTCCTGAATCGTTACCTTTCGCGCGGGTAACCATGTGTCACCCGCAGGGTAGTTTTCAGGTCTGGGTTTTACCTCAATTTGCATCTCCCTGGAGCGGGCAAGTACAGGTTTGCCACCACTGGAAAAGAAACTGCCAAATGGATCCCGGGGCTCGGCCGCCACACCGGTAAAGGTCAGTGATGGTATGATTATTTCGCCCACCGATTGGGGGTGAATCGAGTACTTCAACTCAAATCCCCGGTAGCGAATACCCTCAATAATGGTATCCAGTTTCCGTGTTTCCCCCAGCTGCTGAATCAACGCATCGCTGATATCCAGGGCACTCAGCCGGTTATCATCATACAGCTGGACTCTGGAGAGAATGGTCAGGGTGAAGATCAGCTCCTGCTGGACATAAATACTGTTACTGCTGACCTCGGCGTTCATCAGGATTGGGCCGGTATCCGTTGTCGGGTCATCGGGTCGGTTATCGCTGACGGTGATGGTAACCGCTTCAGATTGCCGGTCACCCAATTGGATGGGTGGAATCACCAGCGTTCCCTGCTGTTTCGGAGCCAGGGTAACCACCCAGTCGCGGGTAAACTCCCTTTTACCGTTAATGATACTGGTCTTGTTCTGTTGCCGGGTGCCCAGTATGTCAAAACTCCACTCCAGGGGTTTCAGGTCCGGAGCGTCACTGGAACTTTCATCCGTGCGCAGGGTGAGTTCCAGGGTTTCATGGCTGGCCAGTGATGTTCTGTTAACACTGGCGGTAAATGCGGCATTGGCCACCATGGCAACCGAAAGACTGATCAATGCGGTCAACATCAAATAAAATGACTTTCGATTTACCATGATGCCTCCTCCGTTCTGTTTTGCTGCTGTTGAAACTTTTGCTGAGACTGTTGCTGATGCAGAAACTTTCTGCGTAATAAACCACCCGGGTCATCCGGAATGGTTCTCAGCCAGCTTTCAATAGCCTGCTGTTCGTCTGAAAGTGGCTGTTCATCTACTCCTTCATCCGAAGCACTGGCCGTTGTTTCCGGAGCTTTATCATCAACGTTATTTTTTTCGGCCTGATCGGTCTGTTGCGATGGACTGGTGCTGTCCTTATCTTCAGACGGTTCAGATTGCGCCTGTTGTTGATCTTGCTGCTGGTTCTGATCAACGGGTGGGTGGTTCTGTGGGCGCTGTTGCGATGACGATTCCTGCGTGCTGGTGTTTTCACCGGTCTGGTCATTTTCAGAAGCAGCGTCATCCCGGTTGTTGTTTCTGGGTTGGTTATTATCGCTCCGGGACTGCTGCTGGCTATTTTCACCCTGGCCACCTTCTTGTCGGGTGCTATTTTGCTGACTGTCGTTTCCCTGATTTTGCTGCGATTGATCTGACTGCTGCTGCAATAACTGTTCAACCAGATGACGATTAAACTTGGCATTCTCCATATCGGGTTGTTGGGATATTGCCTGGTCATAAGCGTCAATGGCTTCCTGAAGTTTGCCTGCCCTGGCCAGTGCATTGCCCCGGTTGTAAGCCAATATGGGCTCAATCGTCTGATCATCAGGAGAGTTCAGGGTTGATGCAGATTCCTCAAACTGCTGATTCCGGAACAAGGCTTCCGCTTTCCAGGCCGGATCGTTGAACAGGCTGGCTGCCAGCTCCGGATTCCCCTCCTGAAGCGCTTTTTGCCCTTGCTGATCCCGTGTCTGCCACAGGTCATTCCAGCTCAATGCCATGGCATCCCGGGGGAACGGCAGCAGGGAGACCATGATCAGTACTAACCACCCACGGCGAAAGCCCAACAGGGCAGCAGGTAATAGCAGCCATACCAGCCAGTAACCGGCGTCGTACCACTGATCAAACTCACGCTCAGTTGATATCTGTTCACTGAATAGTGGATTGATGTTGCCTGTTGGCAGTAGGGCTTGCAGGTCGGTAGCAGCAACGGTCATGGTCTGGTATCCACCACCATTGGCTCGAGCCAGTGACTGCAGACGGGACTGCTCCAGCTGAGGGACGACAATGGCTCCCTGTTGATTTTTCAGATAACCGCCATCAGGCAATGGAATCGGTGCGCCCTGTTCCGTTCCGGTACCAAGAATGGATAAACGGATACCGCTGTTCTGTAGCAGGCTGGAAATCTGCTCCGCCTGTGCTGTGGTCATGGAGCCCGTAACTAGCAAAATATCGCCGGACTCACTGCTGCCCTGAGTCAGGAGCTGTTTTGCCAGGCGCACTGCTACTACAGGGTCGTTACCCTGTACGGGCATAATGTCAGGGCCAAGTGCTTTGGTCAGGTTGTTTAATGTACGACTATCGTCTGTCAGTGGCGCTACGGTATGGGCAGAGCCAGCGTAGGCGACCAGGGCAGAGAGTCCTTCACTGCGCTGGTTAAACAAATCCTGCAGCTTGAACCGCACCCGGGTCAGGCGGTTGGGGGAAAGATCCGCCGCGTACATGTGATAGGAAAGATCAACGGTAACCACCCAGGGCTGTTGATGTTTACTGACGGGGACCGGCTCCTTCTGCCAGGCAGGACCGGCAAGGGCCAGAGAGGCGATCACCCAGCCAGTCAATACCAGCATCAGCGGCCAGCGAGCCGGTTTCTGCTGCTCTCCTGCCAATAACCAGGGCAGAAGCGCAGGGGCAATGACTTTAGACCAGCTGCCCCGATCCCGATGTTGCCGCCAGAGCAGGAATACCAGGGTGATGCAGGGCAGTAGCGTCAGCAGCCAGAGTGGTCTGAGAAAATGGAATTGATCTATAAACAAAGAGAAAAATTCAATCATGGTGAGCCTTCCCTTTGTCAGCTTGCCAGTGGTTAAGAGCGCTGGGGAAATTGATATTTATCACTGCCGGGATCAGGCTTAGCAGCAGCGCCAGTCCCAGTGGCCAGAAAAACAGGTTCTTGCTGGGGCGAAACACCTCTTCTTCCTGAACCACAGGTTCAAGCTGATCCAGCAGCGCATAAATCTTATTCAGTTCCTCAATATTACGGGCCCGGAAATACTGACCGCCTGTCAGTTCTGTCATTTCCTGTAAGGTTTGCTCGTCCAGGTCCGCCGATGGATTAACCCGGCGGGAGCCAAAGAAACTGCGCTCCACCATCTCTTCAGCCCCGAGGCCAATAGCGTAGATTTTGATGCCTTCTTCCCGGGCAATCTGGGCAGCCTGCAGCGGGGATATCTCTCCGGCAGTATTGGCACCATCGGTCAGCAAGATAAGCACCCGACTGTCTTCGGGGCGCTTACGAAGATGCTTGACGGTAAGACCCAGGGCATCTCCGATCGCTGTCTTGTTGCCCGCCATCCCGATAGCCGACTCATTCATCAGTGTTCTGACCGTTTCCCGGTCAAAGGTCAGCGGTGTTTGCAGATAGGCCTGGGTACCAAACAGGATAAGCCCAAGCCGGTCGCCACGACGTCGCTGGATAAAGTCATTCATCACCGCTTTGGTGGCGCTCAGCCGATCAACCTGACGGCCATTGAGCACCATATCCTTGATCTCCATGCTGCCTGAGAGGTCAACGGCCATCATCAGGTCACGACCACTGTCTTGTATCTCAACGGGGTCTCCCAGCCAGACCGGTTTGCTGGCCGCAACAAGCAGCAGTAGCCAGATCACACCGGGTAGCATGATTCGTTTGCCAGAAGGCGTTTCCTGTTCTGCCCGTTGCTCTCCCACTATGGACGACAGCTTGCCATAAAAAGGGGTATACAGCGCGGCATCATTATTGCTGCTGGCTGGTTTGACCCATCGATAAACCAGCAGAGGTAAGGGCAGGGCAATCAGTATCCAGGGCCATTCAAGCTCAAGCATGGTGTCTCTTTATCCATTGCCGGGTGAGTTTATACACGTTTGCTGGCATCTCGTCGGGAGTGCCGTGGTTTGGCGTTAGCGGTATCTGCGGGTTATAGCGGTGGTTATTGAAGGCGCTGTGGTTGAGGAAGTCGGGCATATCACCGGTATCCGCCAGAAACTGGCACCAGGAAGTCCCGCTCAGCCCGGCAACCTTGTTTGCAGGAAACGCGTGCAAGGCTACCCGTTTTAACAGTTCATTGGATTCATTGGCCAGTCTGTGCAGCGACTGGTGAACCTGATAGTCAGCGTGAATTTTTCTGGCTTGCAGCAGTGCCTCTGAGCGGTAACGGTTTTTCTGCCAGCAACGCCAGCCATAGACGGTGACCAGAACCATCAGGGCAATACCGATCAACGCCAGAAGCCACCAGCCAATGGCGGGGGGCCATAATCCAACAGGGTCCGGGAGATAGTTCGGGCGGAGTTGGTCCAGAGGATTTTGCAGGTTCATAACTAAGTCCTCTGTGCTGCCGTAAGCTCAAAACAGGCGTTAACCACCAAATATCTCTTCACTGAGCCAGCTCCCTGCTGTTCGTCCTGACACCATACAGCCCCAACAACTGCTGCGCGGAGGGTGTGGCACAATTAATCTCCAGCAGCGGGATACGATACCGTGCCAGCATCTGCGTCAGCTGTTCATGGTGCGTCAGATACTGCTGATGGAACTGCTGGCGCAGCTGAGGGTGGCCGGTGTTCACCGACAGGTTGTGCATGCCATCGGTGATCCGGTATTGATCCGGAGTTGGCAGATGCTGCTCCAGAGGGTCGTTCACTTTGATCGCCATCAGTTCATTGTGCCGGGCCAGCTGAGCCAGATGCTGTTCGGACTCTTTATTAACATGACTGAAATCGCTAATCAGAAATATCTGGGTGCCGGGATGTGCCACTCGCCGGGTGTGCCTGAGGGTTCTGGCCAGCCCATGTTCTGCATCCATACTGGCTATGGAGGCAAGGCGGAGTTTCCGGTTCATCCGTTCCGTCTGGTTAAGCCAGTGCATCAGCGTTTTTCTGGAACGCTTTGGTCGTGTTTCATTCAGCTCATGTTCATTGAAAATAACACCGCCAATCCGGTCACCATGGTTAAGGGTGGCCCAGGCAATCAGAGCGGAGATTTCCGCCGCAGTGACGGATTTGAAGTTCAATTGGCTGCCAAAGAACATGGCATGGCTCTGGTCGAGCAAAATCATCACCGGCCGCTCCCGCTCTTCCCGAAATACTTTGGTGTGCGGCTTCATTCTCCGGGCCGTGACCCGCCAGTCGATGGAACGGATATCATCCCCGAACTGATAGGCCCTGACTTCTTCAAAGTCGATACCACGGCCCTTGAACGGGGAACGGGAGTTACCCAGCATCTGACGCTGGCTGCGTCCCTGGCGAAACAAAGGCAGGTCCCTGGCCGACAACCGCAGATTAACCAGGCTCTGTAATGTACAGTAGGCTCCACTCATGGCTTGTCTCTGATAGCCCTTTTAAATGCATGTGTGAATCAGTTCAGGCGATGGGAACGATGTCTAATAGCTGGTTGATGATCTGGTCTGCATCCTTACCCTCGGCTTCGGCTTCAAAGGTTAGCAGCAGGCGATGGCGCAGCACGTCGTGGGCGATCGACTGAACATCATCAGGGGTGACATAATCACGGCCATCCAGCCAGGCATAAGCGCGGGCACAGCGATCAAGGGCAATGGTACCCCTGGGGCTGGCACCGTAATCCAGCCATCCTGAGAGTTGATCGCTGTAACGTTCCGGGTGGCGGCTGGCATCAATTAACTGAACAATGTATTCCTCAACCGATGGCTCCATATGCACGGCCAGCACTGCCTGGCGGGCCTGCAGAATTTCTTCCTGGGTGAGCGGGGATTGGGGGCGCTCAACCGGTGTCTGCATGGCTTCTCCCCTGGCCAGTTTCAGAATCGCCCGCTCTGCTGCCACATCGGGATAGCCCACCCAGACATGCATGATAAAGCGATCCAGCTGGGCCTCCGGCAATGGGTAAGTGCCTTCCTGTTCAATGGGGTTCTGGGTGGCCATCACCATAAAGACCTCAGGCAATGGGTAGGTTTTCTGGCCAACACTGACCTGCCGCTCGGCCATGGCTTCCAGTAATGAAGACTGAACTTTGGCCGGTGCGCGGTTGATCTCGTCCGCCAGAATCAGGTTGTGAAAAATCGGGCCGGGCTGAAACCGGAAGCTGCCATCTTCCGGCAGATAGATGTCGGTGCCGGTGACATCGGCAGGCAGCAGGTCAGGGGTAAACTGGATTCTGTGGAAATCGGCATCCAGGCCATCGGACAGTGCTTTAACCGCCCTGGTCTTGGCCAGGCCGGGGGCACCTTCAACCAGCAGGTGTCCGTCAGCCAGCAGGGTGATTAACAGGCGGTTAACCAGATGTTCCTGGCCAATGATGGTGCTGGAGAGGTAGTTTTTCAGCTGACTGAATTGGGTAAAACAGTGGCTTGATGACATTTTTTTCAACCTGGCAATCTGTCTGCGTCTTTAAAGAGAGTGCATGGCACCACTTTTCAGTCTGGAAATTCTACAAGTCATTTGCACTATTGATAAGTCCCATCCCTGTGTCTTGTCGAATGCTTTACGGTTAATTACTTAAAGGCCTTATTTTCGACAGCGCCCTTCAATATAGGTTTGCCAAGGCCGATGGTCTAGTACATGGATTTTAAAACAGATATCTATTCAAAATGGAGAGGCCAGGGATGGGGCAGTTAAATAGTCAGGAGCGTGAAGAAACTCTGGATAAACTGATCAGTGATCTGGCTACCCATATTCCGGTAGAGCAGCTGGATAGCTTTCATGAGTTTGTCTATCGGTATTACTCACTGGATACCCATGAGGATCTGGTATCCGGCAACTGGCAGGAACTGCTGGGCGCTACCCACTCATTCTGGAAGTTTATTCAATACCATAATCCGGGCCAGCCGCGCATTGAGGTTATCAATCCGGAATATAACATGCATGGCTGGCACTCAACCCATACGGTCATCCGAATCCTCCATCGGGATATGCCTTTTGTGGTGGACTCGCTCAGGATGAAGCTGAACGATTATGGCTCAACCATTCATTTATTGCGCAATGGCGTCTTCTATTCCCGGCGTGCCGCAGACATGACCTTGCAGTTTGGGGATGAAAGGGGGGATGGGGAGTTTGTCTGCCAGGAGGCCTTTGTTTATCTCGAAATCGACCGTTGTGAGGACCAGAGTCAACTGGACCAGCTGGAGAGCCAATTAAATGCGGTGCTGAGAGATGTCAGTCGTGTTGTCGATGACTTCGATGAAATGACCGGACGGGTGAAAAGGCTGGCGGCTATGGCCGGAGAGCCGGGGGCTATGCCGGGCGGCTTGCTGAAAAAAGACGATGAGGTTCAGGCATTTCTGGAATGGCTGCTGGATGATAATTTCACCTTCCTGGGTTACGAAGAACTGATTGTCACAGAACATGAAGGCAGTCGTCGTCTGAGAAGACCGTCGGAGTCACTGTTTGGGTTGTTGAAACCTGCCAATGAAGGCCAGCCCGGTCAGCTGTCACTGGAACCCTTTATTGAACATGACCTGTTTGAGCTGACCGAGCGGCTCTCGTTCTCCAAAGCTTCTGTCCGCTCCAGTGTTCACCGGCCTGCCTATCCTGACTTTATTACTGTGCGACGCTTTGATGAGCAGGGGCGCATTGTGGGTGAGGCACGTATTGTTGGTCTCTACACCTCTCCGGTGTATCGCAAGACGCCCTATGCCATTCCCTATATCCGTAACAAGGTGTCGGCGATCCTGCAACGCTCTGGCCTGGACCCCAAAAGCCATCATGGCAAAGACCTGGTGCAGATACTGGAGATTTTTCCCAGGGATGAACTGTTTCAGACCAGTCAGGACGAACTTTTTCAGACCGCCATGTCAATCCTGCGAATGCAGGAGCGGAAACAGATAAAAGTCTTTATCCGGCAGGATCCCTACGGGCCATTCTGTTCAGCGCTGGTCTATGTGCCAAGGGATATCTACAGTACCCGCTTCCGTCGGCGGGTGGAAAACATTCTCTGTCACCGACTGGAGGCAGAAGACAGCGAGTTTACCACCTATTTTTCTGAGTCGATCCTGGCCAGAGTTCATTTCGTGTTCAAGTTGAAAGGGCGGATTGATTACAATCTGGATGTGATTACCCGGGAGATCATGCTTGCGGGATCATCCTGGAATGATGACCTCAGGACAGAGGTGCTGGAAACCTTTGGCGAAGTGCGGGGGAATAAACTGCTGGCAAGGTTCTCCGATGGGTTCAGTGCCGCCTATCAGGAAGCGTTCAAGCCCCAGTCAGCGGTGACGGATATTCGCCATTTCGAAAAAATGGACAATGACCGGCCGCTGGCCATGGGGTTTTACCAGTCACTGGACGATGCCGCCGGGCTGGTTCACCTGAAGCTGTACCATTTTATCGAGCCCCTGCCGTTAGCTGACCAGATTCCAATTATTGAAAACCTGGGTCTGCGTGTGCTCGGTGAGTATCCCTATCTGATTAACACCGCTTCCGGTGAGACCATCTGGATTCATGACTTTCAATTAAGTTTCGATGCACGAATTACGATTGATCTGCAAAAAGTGGGTCCCACCTTCCGGGAAGCGTTTGAAAAAATCTGGTTCGGGGAGGCGGAAAATGACCGGTTCAACCGGCTGGTATTATCCGCTGGCCTGAGTTGGCGGCAGGTTGCCATGCTGCGGGCTTATGCACGTTATATGAAGCAGATTCGTGTCGGTTTCAGTCAGACTTATATTGCCGAAACGTTGTGCAATAACATTGAGATTGCCCGATTGTTGGTGGCGTTGTTTGAGGTTCGCTTCAACCCCGGGCTGAAACTGTCCATAACACAGCGCCTTGCCCGTCAGCAGCATATTCAGCAGCAAATTCTCCATGGGCTTGATCAGGTGGAAGTGTTGAGTGAAGACAAGCTTATCCGCTGTTATCAGGATGTGATCAAGGCAACACAGCGAACCAACTTTTATCAGCAGGATGACGAAGGAAGTGCCAAGTCCTATATCTCCCTGAAAATGGCGGCGAGGGAGATACCGGACATTCCCAAACCGGTGCCACTGTATGAAATTTTTGTCTACTCGCCCATTGTCGAAGGTGTTCACCTGAGAGGGGGCAAGGTGGCCCGTGGCGGTTTGCGCTGGTCTGACCGGGTGGAAGATTTCAGAACGGAAATTCTTGGACTGGTCAAGGCCCAGCAGGTGAAAAATGCCCTTATTGTCCCCGTTGGTGCCAAAGGCGGTTTTGTGCCCAAACAGTTACCGGTTGATGGCAGTCGGGAAGCGATAATGGAAGAGGGGATTCGCTGTTATAAAACCTTTATCAGAGGACTGCTGGATATCACCGATAACCTGGTGGAAGGTGACGTGGTTCATCCGGATGGCGTGGTGATGTATGACGACAGTGACAGTTATCTGGTGGTGGCCGCGGATAAAGGCACGGCAACGTTTTCCGATATCGCCAACGGCATTGCACAGGATTACAACTTCTGGCTGGGGGATGCCTTTGCTTCCGGGGGCAGTGTGGGTTATGACCACAAGAAGATGGGGATTACCGCCAGAGGTGCCTGGGTTTCGGTGCAGAGACACTTCCGGGAAAAAGGGATACATGTCCAGCAGGATGTGATCTCTACCATTGGTATTGGCGATATGGGCGGAGATGTTTTTGGCAATGGTATGTTGTGCTCCGAAACCATTGCTTTAATCGGTGCATTCAATCATCTGCATATTTTTGTTGATCCCAACCCGGATGTTTATCAGAGTTTTGCCGAGCGTCGTCGTCTGTTTGAATTGCCTCGTTCCAGCTGGGCAGACTACGACACCAGTCTTATTTCTGAGGGCGGGGGCGTTTTTTCCCGCCAGGCAAAGTCAATCGCCATCAGTCCTGAAATGAAGGAGCGCTTTGGTATTACCGCCAGTCATCTGCCCCCCAATGAGTTGATTCGCTGTATGTTACGGGCCCCGGTTGATCTGTTATGGAATGGCGGTATCGGTACCTATATCAAGTCAATGAACGAAACCCACAGCGACGTGGGGGATAAGGCCAATGACCCACTGAGAATTAATGGTTGTGAAGTTCAGGCCAGTGTGGTCGGGGAAGGGGGGAATCTTGGGCTGAGTCAACTGGGGCGTATGGAATATGCGCTGCAGGGCGGTGGGTTGAATACCGACTTTATCGATAATTCCGGTGGCGTTGACTGTTCTGATCATGAGGTCAATATCAAGATTCTTCTGAATGATATGGTCGCCAATGGCGATATGACCATTAAACAGCGAAACCAGCTGCTGGAAAGCATGACCGATGAAGTGGCCGCCCTGGTATTGACCAATAACTACCGTCAGACCCAGGCGATTTCTGTGGTTGAATCGGATGTTGCCTCAAGAATGGGCGAGTATCGTCGTTTTATGCAGCACCTTGAGGAACGGGGTAAGCTGGACAGAACCATTGAGTTTTTGCCGGATAATGAAGCGATGGCCGAACGGGCCGCTAATGGGCAGGGGTTAACCCGGCCGGAACTGTCGCTGTTGATTTCATACAGTAAAGCTGACCTGAAAGAAGCGTTACTGAACTCGACAGTGATTGATGATCGATATCTTACCCGGGAATTATACAGTGCCTTTCCCCGGATTCTGGTGGACCGCTTTCCGGAGGAGATCAGAAAACATCGTCTGCGCAAGGAGATTATCTCTACCCAGATTGCCAATCATCTGATTGATATGATGGGGATTACGTTTGTTTATCGGCTGCAAATGACCACGGGGGCGTCATCGGCCGAAATCGCCCGTGCCTTCAGTGCCAGTCGTGATGTGTTTAATGTTTCCCGTTACTGGATGATGATTGAGCAATTGGATCATAAGGTTTCCAGTGCATTGCAGTACCGGATGATGGGCGCATTGATCAAGCTGGCGAGGCGGACTACCCGCTGGTTTATCCGCCTGAAGCGTCAGGATCTGATACCGGCCGAGTGTGTTGAACATTATGGGCCCAGGGTGGAGAAATTCCTCTCCTGTTTTACCGAATCCCTTGGTGAAGAAGAAAAGGCAGAGTTGGACAAGGCCGTTGACAGTATGGTTGCACAAGGCGTTCCACAGGCGCTGGCTCTGGTGGTTGCCGGGCAGCGTTATCTGTTGAGTGTGTTGCCCGTGATCAGGGTAGCCGACGAAACCGGGGTTCCCCTGGAGTTGGCCATCAGGACTTTCTTTACCATAGGTTCTCGCCTGGAGCTGACCTGGTATGGTAATGCCCTGTCGCAACTGGAGGTGACTAATCACTGGCAGTCTCTGGCACGGGACAGCGCTAGGGACGAACTGAGCTGGCAACAGCGTAAATTATCCGAAGGGCTCATCACCATGGCGCAGGATGGCGTACCCATTGAGCAAACCATTGATAAATGGATTATGGATAACCATGCCCTGGTAGCCCGCTGGCAGAATATGCTGGCCGATATACGCAGTGCGCCACAGGCCGATCTGGCCATGTTTGCCGTTGCCAACCGTGAGTTAATGGATCTGGCTCAGGTTAGTTTGCATGGATAGTAACTGAGACAGCCTGATAAATTACTGTTCAGTTACATTAAGCGATGGTTCCAGAACTAGTGGAGTAACTTCCAGCTTATTCCAGAACCAGCTTGTACTGTTTGGAATCAGTTTTGGGCGAGCAGCATATCGGGCGTGATAATTCGCAAAAAAATACTGGAGAAACTCAGGAAGAATATAAACACTGTATGGCTTTGATGGGCATTTTCTGGGCTCATAGCCAAAGGCGTGCCCTTTGATGGCGTTGGTAATCAGTATCATATCATCCGGTTGAAAATGTATCTGGTGGTTTTCTGTTTCTGATCTGGTTGTTACCCGAAAGGGGCGGTTCACTTTTCTGGGAAACAGCGTTGCCAGGGCGCGCAGGTTGTGGACTTCATCAGCGAATAGCTGATGCATATCAAGAAGGTGCTGGTTTTGATGATGTTCAGCGATGTGAATAACAAAATTTGTCGCTGTATTACTGATGTTCAATGAATTATCAATCCAGGATAATAAATTGAAAATAATGTTGATGGCTTCCTCTGGTGACACCTCTTCAAGGTCCTGTGTCAGGGAGGGGGCAAATACGGGCAGCACGGCTGCATTATTTTTTCTTAATAGCTCGACTGTTCTTGTTGCCAAAGTTTCTCTGGTGGACTGGTGGGTGCCAGAATGAATGCTCGGCATTAGAGGCTCGTCATATAACCAACAGAGCACTTTGTAAAACTGTTCTAATGTTTGAATATTGGTGTAAGGGTGATCTTTTGCAAATAAGCTGTTGCCATGAATGAAATGATTGGCTTTTAAATCGTATTTTCCGGTATGCACTTCCAGCTGATCGTAAAGACGCTTTATCTGGTAATAATGTTGATTAACCTGCTGCTGAATGTTTCTATTAACGGGGTATTCTGGAGAGACATTGGAAAACAGTATTTGAAAATATATCTGGGTTAACAGATTGCTGATCAGATCGGCAGCTTTCTCGCCATATACGAAGTCTGAGGTTTGCTGGTTTGTTAATAACATAGAGGTATCTGGCAGCTGTTGCAGCCTTTCAAACGCCTGCTGAAAGAGTGCCGCCTGCTTGCTTCCATAGCTATGGTGATGCATATCCCTTGCAGCTACAGGATTGTTTTCCAGCAGAAACCAGTTTTGCGCACTCAGCAGTCTTCTGTGGGTATGAAGGTTGTGCTCTTGTCCTTCAAGAGCGATGATCTGATTGGCGATATCTGCATTAGCGATAAAATAAATTCTCTTGCCTTTGAAGGATAACTCGTAATAACCATGTTTAGTGGTTTTGGCATAATCGTTTAGTGCCTTGATATCCCGGTAAGAGATGATATACAGATTGTTGATTCGAGATGCTGCCTGAAATGCCTGTAGCAGGCTGCTTTTAAACACCCATGACAGCATCGGTGATTGTTCATGAAGCCTCTCAATTGAAAACAGCGTCTCGGTTAATATGGGGACTGCACGCCTGGCAACGGAATATCTCAGACTTTTGTTTTGCGTATGCTCAATGTCACAGTAGGCCATTTTTGTGGTTAAAACGGCAAAGATAATGGCGAGCCTGGCAATCAACTTAATATAACGAGGGCTTGTATGCTTTTGCTTATGGCTGCCTGTGTGATTTCTATTAAATAACATGGTTAATGGTCACTTTTACCGGATATGGTCAACCACAGATTGACTTAAAATATTGTGATTTTTTATTTTTTAAAATTGATATTCCGAAATTGTATATTGTCAGGGATTTGCTGCTGTCAGGTACTCATAAAACACAGTCAATAAACACTTAGTCTGCTTTTGAGTCATATAGTTCCGCGTGTTGCTTAAATTGGTTTCAGTCAACCATTCAAAAGTGGTTTATAGCCCGGAAACCAGCGGCTTGATGCGCCAGAGGTGATACTCAAATTCAGAGTGATTTTGCCGACAGTTACCAGCCGTCCGGACGCAGGGTTTACCCGGTCAGACGGCCCGGCAGGCAGGCTTCAGGGCGTTTCCTGAAGGTATTGGCTTGGGTCAATGTAGAGACCAAGGGAGCGCTTATCAATGCGCTTTTCCTTGTTTTCAGTCTTGCCGACTTCCTGATATCTGAAGACCACCGTATCACCAACGTTGACATCCAGTTGCTTGTCGGCCGACAGGTATTTGTAATCCTCACCAGCAACCGTCAGGGTATGGATGTAGTAATCCGGCATCCCCAGCCAGTCGCTGTGAGGGCCATCGGTGCTGATAGCTTCAAGCAGACCACGACCTTCCAGTTTTGGCTGGCGTTTTTGAAAACTTCTTTGCATGGGGCTGTTATCTCTAGAGACTTTTGAATAGCGGTTAGTTGAAAGGATCGGGTCGGGAGCGACGTTTGTTTCTCTGGCGCCAGTGGCTGACAACATTCCAGCGCCAGGCCGCTCGAATCAGCAGGTAACTGATAAAGCCGAGCACAACGCCTGATACCAGCGATCCCAGATAAAGAGGCTTCCACACACGAGCAAGTCCGGCACCCAGACCTTGTACGGTGAGTTCAAAGGAAGCTGCACTTACCGGTGTCTGAAGGATAAAACAGCCAATTTTGTATGTAAAATAGAATATGGCAGGCATGGTCAATGGGTTGGTTATCCAGACCAGTGCGACAGAAAGAGGCAGATTGCATCGGAAAACAATGGCCAGACATGCCGCCAGAATCATTTGGAACGGCATGGGAATAAACGCAACAAATATGCCGACAAAAAATGCGGCAGCAGCGGAGCGGCGATTCAGTTGCCACAGGTTTGCATCATATAATGCAGAACCCAGAAACCGCAGGTGGCGATGTTCCTTGATGGTTTTTGGTTCCGGCAAATACCTTTTAATCAGTTTTTTCGCCATATCCTTTCACTATCTTACCGCTATCATGACATCAACTCATTATGCTCTGAGCTATGACTTTAGTTCATGGTTTGCAGAGGTTGCCAGTTTTCCAGTATGGAAGTCTTGCCAGCTGCCTTCAATCGATTCGGGATTGGCTTTTCCAGACTGAAATTCATCTATGCTTGCTGATTTTCATCGGCCATGACATGCCACTTTTCAAATAAAGAATGGTTGATTATGCCACAGCACAATTGCGGTCATTCAAGGCAGGGCAGAACAGTGCCTTGAATGAGGTAAAGCCTTGGATTATGCACTGAAATGGTAGGCAAGACTACGTGGATAACACGCACACGACCATAAAACCGGCAAGGGGGTTACTTATCTTCGTACTTGCCAGTGGTTTTGTTTCATTGACATTTGGCATGTCAGTACTGCTGTCGATCAGCCTGCCGCTGTTCATTCTGTTTCTGTGGGGGTTATCGTCAGCCGGAGCTTCCCGGGTCCGCTGGTGGCTGCTGCCTCTGCTGGCGGGTACTCTTGCCAGCTCATGGTATGCAACGCATTACGCTGTCACTCGCCTTGATGGCTGTATACATGGGCGGGATATCAATATCGAAGGAAAGATTGCCAGTCTGCCGGTGATAAACGGCATGGCAGCGCGCTTTGATTTCGCAGTCAGTCATGCAGGGTCTGGTCTGTACGCCAAAAAGGTCAGGCTCAGCTGGTATGAACCGCCGGATTTGCAGGCTGGAGAGACCTGGCAGTTAACGGTCAGGTTGCGACAGCCCCATGGTTTTTCCAGCCCGGGTGCGTTCGATTATGAAGCCTGGGCGCTGCGTCAGGGGATACAGGCCACGGGGTATGTGAAGTCCGGATCACTGCTCGACAATCATGTTACCGGGATATATCGACTTCATCAGGTAAGGGCGCTTTTAAGAGAGTGGTTGTACTCCACGGTATCGGATAACAACAGAGGGATCTTCTCGGCACTGCTGCTGGGTGATAAAACCGCAATCAACACTCAGCAATGGCAGATGTTGAATGAGACGGGAACCACCCATTTGATGGTGATTTCCGGGCTGCATATCGGTCTTATGGCCTGGTTGGGCTTTTCCCTTGCCACCATTGTTGGGCGATTGGGGGGAATTCCACTTCGGAGAGTACCCTTACCCGTGGTCAAGGCGCTGACAGGTATGCTGTTTGCGTTGTTTTATGCCTTGTTGGCCGGGTTCAGTGTGCCGGTGCAACGGGCCCTGGTGATGACATTTGCTGCATTACTGGCACCCTTGCTGGGTATCAGAGCCTCTCCCGCCACACTTTGGTTGTTGGCTTTGGCGGCAGTGCTTGTCATTGACCCTCTGGCCATAACCAGCAATGGATTCTGGTACTCGTTTATTGCCGCAGGCGCACTGCTGTTCGGTATGGTTGGCCGAAAGGAGAGGACCGGCTGGCCGGTAACCCTGTTTAAGCCGCAATGGCTGGTGTTTGCCCTGTTGACGCCTTTGCTGCTGTTTAATGGTCAGCCGGTATCACCACTGTCTCCCCTGGTGAATCTTCTGGCCATCCCATTAATTGGCATTGCCGTCGTTCCCTTACTGCTGTTCAGCGCAATTGTGCAGTTTGTGTTGCCTGAGGCTGCCGGTTTCATCATGGCTGGGCTGGATTATCTGGTGACAGGGTTTCAATGGGGGCTGCAGTGGGTGTCCGGTTTGATGGTGCTTATTCCACCACAGCAGGCCCTGACCTGGGTTGACCTGTTGTTCGCTGTGGCCGGTATGCTGTTGCTGATCGCTCCGGTAACTCTGCGTTTGCGCTGGCTTGCCCCGGTGATGCTGATGCCTTCGTTGTTCCCGAAAACACCTGAGATACCGGCAGGTCAGGCTGAGGTCACTGTTTTGGATGTAGGGCAAGGGTTGTCTGTGTTTATCAGAACACGTCAGCACCTTCTGGTATACGACACCGGTGACCGATTCTCGGAAAAATTGTCAGCGGCAGAGAGCGTGATTCTTCCGGCGCTGTCCAAATCCGGTGTAGCCCAAATTGATCGCATTATCATTTCTCATGGTGACCAGGATCATTCAGGTGGTTTGCCATCACTGCTGTCCAGATACCCGAATGTACCGGTTATCAGTGGTACCAGGCTGCCCGGTTTTGAGCAAGACTGGGTGCAATGCCAATCCGGAGATCATTGGGAGTGGGATGGGGTTTATTTTCAGGTGCTGGCCGGTGGTGAATATCGGCGCAGCAATGATGCATCCTGTGTCCTGAAAGTGACAGCAGGGTCAGACAGTCTGTTACTGCCCGGAGACATTAGTGGACGGGTTGAGAAACGTTTAATAGAGCAGGGTGCTGAGCTTGAATCCAGAGTTCTGGTGGCCGCTCACCATGGTAGCCGGTTTTCCAGTAGTTCTGACTTTCTCTCTGCTGTTCAGCCCGGGGCGGTTATTTTTTCCTCCGGCTTTGCCAATCGCTTCGGTCATCCGGCCGCTGAAACATTGGCCCGTGCGCAAAGCTCGGGGGCGAAAATTTTTAATACTGCTGCGGACGGCTCACTTTCTTTTACGCTCGGTAACGGTGATATGACCGTTTCAGCCTACCGCAAAACACACACCCGCTACTGGTGGCGCTGACGCTCTGCCAAAGCGATCAGTTACTGCTTAAATGGCGCTAATCTCTGTGATACAGTCATACTGGCCGGGAACTGATATGCCTGACATTAACCGGGCCAGATATCATGAATTTGTCATTATAAGGGAAGATTATTGTGTTCGAACTGGTGAAATCCGGTGGTTGGCTGATGGTGCCTATCCTGTTGTCTTCAGTCATTGCCATGGCAATCATCTTCGAGCGGCTCTGGACGTTGAGACCCTCACGCATTGCACCGAAAAATACCCTTTCTCAAGTATGGAGGTGGATCAAAAGTAATGGATTGGACAATCGCAAGCTTGACCAGCTGAAAGCCGGGTCGCCCCTGGGAGAGATTCTGGCCGCTGGTCTGACCAATGCCCGCAGCGGCCGGGAAATCATGAAGGAAAGTATTGAAGAGCAGGCGGGCAAGGTGATCCATGACCTTGAGCGTTATCTCAATACCCTGGGGACCATTGCCGCGATTACTCCGCTGCTGGGTTTGCTGGGAACCGTGATCGGTATGATTGATGTCTTTACTGTGCTGATGGTTGAAGGCACCGGTAATGCCGGTGTTCTTGCTGGCGGGATTTCCAAGGCACTCATTACCACAGCAGCCGGTCTTACCGTAGCTATCCCGGCCCTGATTTTCCATCGCTATTTTACCCGGCGCATTGATGAGCTGGTGGTTGCCATGGAGCAGGATGCCATCAAGCTGGTGGAAGTGCTGCAGGGTGATCGTAAGGGCTCTTCATCCGCTAACGGCCCTTCATCCGCTCTGGGCTCTTCATCCGCTCTGGGCAGTGAGGCCAGGAAAAAATGAACTTCCGACGACAGATAAATCAGGAAGAGGTGTCGATCAACCTGACGCCCCTGATTGATGTGGTATTCCTGCTGCTGATTTTCTTTATGGTCTCAACCACCTTCACCAAGGAGACGCATCTGGCCATTGACTTGCCGGAATCCTCCGCAGAGGTATTACAGCAGCAGCCAAAGCAGATTGAGATCATCATCAGCAAGTCTGGAGATTTTGCCGTTGACGGTCAGGGGCTGGTCAATGGTCAGCTGGATACACTCAAGCGGGCACTGGGGAAAGTAAGCCAGGGAGACAGCAAGATTCCCCTGATTATTACCGCTGACGCCAATACGCCTTATCAGGCGGTTGTTACGGCAATGGATGCTGCCGGGCAGCTGGGTTTTACCAACCTGAGCATGACCACCCGAAAAGATACCGAGTCTGCTCAGTGAAGCTCTGGTCCCGCTTCAGTCAGTCGGTCACAGGCTCCTGGTATGCTCCTTCCGGTGGCTGGACCCGCTTTCTCAAGCCACTTAGCTGGTTATTTTCCTTTCTGGCTGCGAGAAGAAAGCAGCGTTTACTGCAGGCAGCGCGCTGGTCTTCGCCTGTGCCGGTCATTGTGGTGGGTAATATTTCGGTCGGTGGAACCGGTAAAACCCCTTTGGTTGCCGCCCTTGTACGGGAGTTTCAGCGAAGGGGCTACCGGCCGGGGATTATCAGCCGTGGATTTGGAGCAAAAACCGGAGGTATGCCCCTGTCGGTCCGGCCGGATTCTGACCCGGCAAAGGCAGGGGATGAGCCGGTGATGCTCGCCCGACAGCTGCATGTCCCTTTGATTGTTGACGTTGATCGTGTAAAGGCGGCCCGCTATCTCTGTGATCAGACAGACTGCAATCTGATCATCGCAGATGATGGATTGCAGCACTATAATCTGCAACGGCATATTGAAGTATTGGTTCTGGATGGTGACCGGTTGCTTGGCAACCAACTGTGTCTGCCCGCAGGCCCGCTTCGGGAACCACCGGAAAGAATGAGCCAGGTGGATATGATTCTGGTCAACACCAACCATACTTCTGTGTCAGCGAAGGCTGAGGAAGTGGCAAGTTCGCTTGGGCTGACCACGATGGAGCGGGAAAAACTGTACTGTTTTTCCCTTGAACCTTCGGCGCTGGTCAGCATGACGGGTATTTCGCAAGCAATTCCCGATAAAACCAGGGTTCATGGTGTTGCAGGGATTGGTAATCCGGAGCGTTTTTTTAATACACTGCGCTCTTTGGGATACGATGTTATTGGTCATCCTTATCCTGATCACCACTTATTTGCACTGGAAGATATCTGTTTTAACGACGATCTTCCGGTAATTATGACGGCCAAGGATGCCGTTAAATGCAGTGGTTTTGCCGATCACCGACACTGGTATCTGCCGGTGACGACCCGTGTATCGGACTCATGTATTGAGCAGCTGGTGGCAATGATTGAAGCTCGTAAGCCGGTATTTGCTGGCTGATGGCTGAGGAACAATGATGGATAAAACGCTGTTTGAAATTCTGGCCTGCCCACTGTGTAAAGGGGAAGTGCGGCCAAATAAAGAGCGTCAGGAACTGGTTTGCAGACCCTGCGGTCTTGCTTATCCGGTTCGTGACGGTATTCCTGTCATGCTCGAAGGTGAGGCGCGCACATTGACCGTTGATGAACGTTTGGATGAGGCGTCCTGATGGCACAAGGCTTTTTATCGGCTGAGGGCTCTTTATCGGCTGAAGGCTCTCTCCCAGCTGAAGGCTCTTTATCAGCTGAAGGCTCTGACTTCACCGTTGTAATACCTGCCCGATTTGCTTCCAGCCGTTTGCCGGGCAAGCCACTGGCTGATATTGCGGGCAAGCCTATGATGCAGCATGTTTATGAGCGGGCACTGGCCAGTGCCGCCAGGAAGGTCATCATTGCTACGGATGATGAGCGTATTCTGAAGGTGGCTGAAGGTTTTGGCGCAGAGGTATGCATGACGCTGCCGGGACATCCTTCTGGTACTGACCGGTTGCAGGAAGTGGCCAGAATCTATGGTCTGAAGGATGATGAAATCATTGTCAATGTGCAGGGTGATGAACCTCTGATTCCCCCCTCTGTGATCAATCAGGTGGCCAGAAATCTGCAGCTGTCGTCTGAGGCAGGGGCTGCTACGTTATCCAGCCCGTTGACCCGGGTGGAGCAGATTTTCGATCCCGGTATTGTCAAGGTGGTTGCTGATGCCCGGGGGTATGCGCTTTATTTCAGTCGTGCGCCCATTCCCTGGGCGCGGGACGATTTTGCCACGGAGGAAAAGAGAGTGTCGGCAGATGCCTGCTTTCAGCGTCACATTGGCATCTATGCCTATCGGGTTGGACTCCTGAATCATTATGTGACCTGGGGTGTCAGCCCGATTGAGAGCATGGAGTCTCTTGAGCAGCTTCGACTGATGTGGCATGGCTATCGTATTCATGTGGCTGAAGCGGTGGCAACGCCGCCCCATGGTGTCGATACGGAACAGGATCTGCTGGCAGTTCGTGCATTGCTTGCAAGAGAGCAGGAACTGGACAGTCCTGAGCCCAATGAAACCACGGTCAGAGCATAAACAGAATGACAAAAGTACTGTTCGTCTGTCTGGGAAATATCTGTCGGTCACCCACTGCCCATGGTGTGTTTGCCCACCAAGTGGCCGAAGCAGGGTTGTCAGACTGTATCAGAGTTGATTCAGCGGGCACCAGTGGCTGGCATGATGGCGGGTTACCAGACAGCCGTTCCATGCAGCAGGCTGCGGATCACGGTTATGACCTTTCATTTATTCGCTCCCGCAAGGTAATCTCTGCTGATTTTGTTGAGCAGGATTATATTCTGGCTATGGATAGAGAGAACCTGAAGAACCTGCAAAAGATCTGCCCGCAGGAACATGCCTGTAAGCTGAAGCTTTTTCTTGATTTTGCTGACCTGCCAGTCTCTGAAGTCCCGGATCCTTACTACGGTGGTAACGAAGGATTTGAGCGGGTACTTAATCTGGTTGAGCTGGGTGGGGTTGCGTTGCTGGATCATTTGCAGAAAACCCATAAATAAGTAGTTAACAAAATGAAATCGTATTTTCTGACTAAGTGGACAGTCACTCTGCGGCGTTACAACTACGGTCACATAGCTACGGCTATGCTCCCTACGTTGTGCCTTGCATAGTAACTGCCCACTTAGCCAGAAAATACGATTCCA
>NZ_PJPV01000259.1 GCF_002864045.1 Endozoicomonas acroporae | reverse complement strand
CTATGGATATTGTCGTGTAATCGTCGGGAATAGCTGCCATTACACCTCGCCGCTAAACGGGGCTATTCTGGTTGCGTGAAATTGCTGTTAGGCGCGGGAGCGAATATAAAAGCTAACAATAAAAAGAAGACGCCACTTCATCTTGCTACTCAAAAACGAGTCGAAAAAGAAGGGTTTGTGGGGAAAGAAAAGTACAAAGAGTGCGTAGAATTATTAACTGAGGCTAGAGCAGATATTGATGCCACTGACAAACATGGCAACACACCATTAAACAACGCCGTTCAAGCGAATCTTTTTGGTTGCGTGAAATTTCTGTTAGACAAGGGAGCGGATTTAAAGGCTGACTGTGATGGGATGTCACCACTTCATCATGCTTGTGAGCGAGGCAACCCCCATTTCGTAAGATTATTAATCGAAAAAGGAGCGGATATCAACGCGGCTGATGACTTAGGTAGCACAGCATTGCACAGCGCTGTTGTTTCTAAAAACCGTGAATGCGTGAAATTATTGTTAGAGGCAGGAGCAATTATAACTATAAACAATGATGGGATATTGCTAGAAGATATGGACACCAGTGACGAGTGCAAGGACTTGTTGCTAGCCAAAAAGGCTGCTCTTTATTTAGACAATATATTGAAGCCAGAGCAAATTGAACAACTTTGTTCTGTAGCCAAGAAAGATAACGTTCAAAATTTGAAGGATTTGCTCAGAACTTGGTTGAATATCAAAGTTAGTGATGATAATGGGAAAACGGCTCTGCATTATATTGCTGAATATGGCGGAGTTGAATGCTTGAAGCATCTAAAATATAACTGTGGCGCAAATGTCAACCTGCCCGACAATAGTAAGAAAACAGCTTGTCATTATGCTGCTAAAAATGGCCACCTGGAATGTCTCAAGTATCTATTCGAATGTGGTGTCGATATCAATCATACTGACGGGGATGAAAAATCAGTTCTGTATTATGCAATAGGATATGAAATAAAAAATGCGGCATCAAACGCAAAAGATGAATCAAATAAAAAAACATGCCTTGACTACTTGTCTAGTATCAAAAGAGAATTCTCTACCTCAAATATCTTACCTGCCCTGAAACTTGCCATTAATGAAGATTATTTTTCGCATAAAATAAAAGCATTCTGCGATATTATAAAATTATGTGTTAAAGATAGTGATGATAAAACACTCCTTCACCTTGCTGCAGTGAATAATAGATATCTGAAAGAATTTCTACCGGAGAATCAACCAGAAGAAGCCTTGATTATTAAAGATAAAAAAGGTAGGTATCCCCTGCACTATGCAGCTTTGGCAGGTAAACATGATTGCATTGCTACTCTACTAAGATCTATAGATACGCTAATAACTAATAAACATCCGAAGTCTAAAAAAGTTGATAAACATAAACTTATGATTATCAATGATAAAGATATTGATGGAAACACAGCGATGCACTTGGCTGCCCAGAACAATCGTGAAAAATGCGTAGTAGAACTGATAAATGCAAAAGCAGATGTGAAAGATAAAAACCATTTAGGTTGGATTCTACTTCATTATATAGCCAGATCAGAAAACAAAAAAGAATGGTTGAAAATAATCAATTTTTCTAAAAAAGATTTCAATGAACCTGACGTAGACGGAAATACCCCAGTGCATCATGCAGCTTATAAAGGTAATAAAGCTTTTCTGAAAAGTGTCCAGAAATTAAAATATAAAGAAACTTTAAATACTCCTAATGGTGAAAGTGCCAGACCATTGCATATGGCTATTCAGGGCGATAAAGTCGACTGCCTGGAGTTAATGATCAAGTACATGGAATTAGACAAAGACAAAGAAGAATGTACGAGGTTGTTTCTGTATGCTGCAGCTCATGGAAAACCAAAATGCTTGAAAACTCTTTATGAACGTGAATTAGTAAATAGTGCCTGTCAGAAAACCCATGAATAATCCAACTCAAC
>NZ_PJPV01000258.1 GCF_002864045.1 Endozoicomonas acroporae | reverse complement strand
GTTGAGTTGGATTATTCATGGGTTTTCTGACAGGCACTAAATAAGAAAGACCAGAAGCGCTTGGACGACGGGAGAGGCTCCGATGGAGGAGTGGAATATCTGCCCTTCATTCTTGTAGGAGAGTTCAGTAGTTCTGGTGAGAGTATTCGGGTCAAGAGTATTACAGTAGGCCGTATTCACCACTTCCATTCAGGGATAGAGTTAGCTCCTTTTCTTGTATTTGACAGGCATAAAGACACTGTTGATATTCGTGAGCAGTTTCCATTGCCCCTCCAAGACACTCTGAATATATGCCGCCAGCTGGGTATTCGTCACCCTCAAGTGAAAGGCGAGTTAAGTATTGTCAGTACTGACCTGCTTATAGATATTAGTGGTGGCAAACAAATCGCTATTGCTGTCAAAAAGGCGGAGAGTCTTGATAATAAAAGGATTTTGGAAAAGCTTCAGGTAGAAAAAGCGTACTGGGAAGCAAGTGGTGCTAGCTGGTTTGTGTTCACAGAGAGGGATATATCTGAAACCCTGAAGGTAAATTTGAAATGGCTAAAACCGTTCTTGAATGTGGATACTCAGAGTGCATACGACATATCTGATAATGATGTGATTTCTTTGATTAAAAGGATTCAACAGTATCCAAATAATCAAGCTATGAGGCTTTGTGGCATTCTGGATGACGAATATCAATTAGAACCTGGTTCTCATGCTGAATTTTTAAGGTTTTCTGTTGCTCGTGGATACCTTGAAGCACCAATTGGTAAGCAGTTCACAAAATGGAAGTGTGCGGAGTTAACTGATAGGTCGGAAACAATCTTCAAAGAAGAGGCGGGGTATGCTTCTTAATAAAGTTTTTCACAGAAAAGGGTCTGAATATCGTTTTAGAGTGATTTTTGAGGCTATAGATCATATCTGGCTGATTGATCTTAATGATGAAGATGCATGGCCTTTCATGATTATGCAGGATGAGTTTGATGAATTGATTAAGAATGGTCTTTATTTCGAGATTGATGAGCCTTTCAAGGCCATAGCCGTTCCCAAGGGAAGTATTCAGGAGAAAAAACGAGATCAAGCATATAGTGAACTAGAGCCTGTCTTGAAGGAGCCCGGCAGGCTCCTACATAAGAAAGAGCGGAATATTGTTATAGGCCAAGCAGCAAAAAACAGTAAACAGCAGCGGCGCTATATTGTTCGACAATTAAGAAGATATTGGCAAAGAGGAATGCGCCCTAACTCCTTGGTTCCTGATTACTATCTTTCCGGGGCAGGAGGTAAGCCCAGAAGAAATATTGATAAAAAAACAGGCCCTAAGCGCACTGTAAGTTCTGGGGAAGGGGTTATTGTTACGGAAGACATAGCTGAAATATTTGATCTTGCGATCAAAGGTTTTTTTATCCAGAACCAAGGCTTGTCACTGAAAGCCGCTAAAACCAAAGCTGTAGGGCTTTATAGATCTCGATATCCCCAGGCAGATAAAACAAGCATTCCAACAATGCGTCAATTCAGATACTTCTATGATACGAATTATCGTAAGAATGAAGTGATTAGGCAGCGAACACCTTCAAAAATCTACGATAAAGACATAAGAGCCTTAACCAGCACTGCAGCATATATGAATATAGGGCCAGGAGGCCGCTATGAGATTGATGCCACTATAGCTGATTTGTATCTGGTATCAGAAAAAGACCCGGAAAAAATAATAGGGCGCCCTGTTGTATATGTAGTGAAAGATGTATTCAGCAGGATGGTTGTCGGTTTATATGTTGGGCTTGAGGCTCCCTCATGGGTTGCTGCAATGATGGCCATGACGAATGCCTTTTTGGATAAAGTAAATTTTTGCCGGGAATATGGCATAGAAATAGATTCGTCTCAGTGGCCTAGTGTTGGAATACCAGCATCTATTTTTGCAGATAAAGGAGAGCTGCTGCGCCGACAGGCAGATGTTCTAGTCAATGTTTTCGACATACAGTTAAGCAATTCACGCTCTTATAGAGGTGATGATAAGGGCATTGTTGAACGACATTTCAACACCATTCAGGCTGAATTTAAGCCGTATGTTGGTGGTATTGTTGAACCAGTTAATGGGAAAAAACGGTTAGGCCGACGATATGAACTGGATGCAGAACTCACTCTGAAAGCATTCACAGAAATGATTATTCATATAGTCATTAACCACAACAACCAGCACGTAGTGAAAGGATACGACTTTGCCGAGGATATACCTGAGGAACTTTCAGCTGTACCTGTTGAGTTGTGGAATTGGGGCATCAAGAACAGAACTGGAAGACTGAAACCCTGTAATGCTGACTTTGTAAAGCTGAACCTGCTTCCTTCCGAGAATGGTACTGTCTCTGAGGAAGGCATTGGGTTTAAGGGCCTTAACTACACATGCAGAGAGGCTCTTTCTAAGGGGTGGTTTGATCGTTTTAAGCAAAACAGACCCAGATCGGTAGAGATCGCTTTTGACCCTCGAAGAACAGATGTTGTTTATCTTCGTCCAGATGATTCCTACGACAACTACTGGATATGTGAGCTGTCAGACAGAAGCCGCCGCTATCAGGGCGTTAGCTTTGTGACTGCTGCTGGAATACTCAAACAGGCAAAGCAGGTCGGGGCAAGAGCCAAACAGGAAGAAGACTTCCAGGCTCCTGACCTGCAGGAGCAAATTGAGGCAATTGCTGCCAGGGAAAGAAGTAAGAAGCCCAAAAAGCCTACCCGCAAGCAGTCTGAACGCCTTTCTGATATCGGGAAAAATAAAGTCGATGAGCGAGAGATGGAAAGAAGCAGGCAGGCTGTAAATCTCAAGCCGAAAACACAACGTAAGCAAACTGCAAAGGTTGTACCCTTGAAGCCAGCGATTTCCACATCATCTATTGATTACCCATCATTGGACGATTTTCTGGAGGATGACGATGATTAATATTCATCAGGCTGAATATCATGATCCAGAAGTAGAGGATTACCGGGGGCATCCTCTTATAAATGCGCTGCCGCTACTGAACTCACCACAAGACACAGCAAAGCTATTGAACCGCTACCCCAAAGTCAGGGGCTGTGAAAAGACTCTTCCAGGTTATATCCGTCGTCATGCGATGATGAGGATTCTGGATGAATTCCTCTATCCAACCAAAACTCATGTGCAGTTAGAGCAGATGATTTCTGGCATGATACGCCGAGGCTATCTGGGGAGAAATATTGCGACAAGGGACTATCAGAAAAACCTGAATTCAGTTGATCATCTGGATTTTGAAGCTATTGCCAGAAATGCAGGAAACTCAGCACTGGCGAGCTCTGTCCTTGGGTGTTCTGGAACAGGAAAAACTACGGCTGTTGAAGCCATTCTTTCTGGGTATAAACACCAGGCTATTTATCATCCTGACTACCAGCATACACAACTTGTCTGGCTGAAACTTGACTGTCCTCATGACGGATCAGCTAAAAGCCTTTGTATTCACTTCTTCAGGGCCGTGGATAATGCGCTGAACACAGACTATGAGAGTTTATATGTGAAAGCTCGCTCATCGGCAGAATCCATGCTCGGAGATATTGCACGCATTGCCGCTCTTCATTCTATTGGAATTTTGGTCATTGACGAGATCCAGCATTTACAAGCTGCTAGATCTGGAGGAAGCAAGCGCCTTCTGAATTTCTTTGTAACTCTAACTAACGTGATCAAGGTTCCGGTGCTTTTTGTGGGAACTCCGAAGGCATTAGAATTATTTTCACCAACCATGCGTTCAGCAAGGAGAGCCGCTCAGTTTGGGGGGCTACCCTGGAATAGATTTGAGCGTATGGAACAAGGGGATAACGCTGAATGGGATCGTTTCATTCAGCGGATGTGGAAGCTACAGTGGTTTGAGAATGCAACCCCTCTCACGGAGGCAATGAAAGATTTATTCTGGGAGCTGACTCAGGGAATAGCACATATAGCTGTAACTCTGTTCTATCTCTGTCAAGCTCGGGCGGTGATGGCCGGGCGAGAACTCATTGATCAGGAGCTTGTCCAGAAAGTATTTGAGCAAGAGCTTTCCATGATTCACCCCATGATAAAAGCTCTTCAAAGTGGCAGGGAAAGTGAAATTCGAAAGTTTGCAGATCTGGACATTCCCTCAGATAAGATTCGAATTTTTAGTCAGCCAGAAGAGGAAATTGTTGTTGAGGAAGAAAAGACCTCGTCGAAAGATCGCTTAATCGAACTTATTGAAATGCTGGTAAAAATGGGCATAGGTAAGGACATTGCTCCCATAGCGGCTGCCCAAGCATTGGCTGAAAAGCCCGATGAAGATCTGTTTGGTCTAGTCGCTCATATAAAAATGCTGGGTGATAAACCGAAAAGACAGACCAGGAAAACCAAAACTACACCTCTGAAGCCCTGTTACATTGAAAATGATATCAGGCTTATGCAGGGGGCTGAGCCTCATTCAACATACAACAATCTGAAGAAAGAGGGCGTAGTTCTGGATATATTGGCATACCTGTAAAACAGCGATTGTTGAACTATATTCAGACACCATTTGCTTTATTGGTGCTGGTCTTTGATAGTACAGTTTCCCATACCTCAACATGATGAGCTTCTTGGAAGCATTCTGGCTAGATTTATCAAATGTCAGGGAATACGGGATGACAAGGTCGCTCTTGATGTTCTTTTTGGAAACAGAAAGGTTGTGCCATCCTCATTGCTTCAAGGCCATATTGGTGAACTACACACAAATGTCGGTCACTTATGGCGAATTCAGCCCGAAGAGATTGTAGAGCGTCATACATTACTCCCTTTGTACAAGCCTTTCCTCCCTGCTGACCGATACAACATGCTCCTAACCAACCTGGTAGAGCAAAAGCTGAATACTGGAACGTTGAGAACCGGTATGAATGCTTCAATTATGAAATGGCCAAGCCAGTACCATATTTGTCCTGGTTGTTGGCGAGACCAGATACATAGAGAGGGTTACAGTTATTGGCAACGCTTATTTCAGTGCCCAGGTGTGGAATCATGCCCTGGGCACGGTATCAGGCTAATTAGTACCAAGATTCTGTTGGGTTCTGATCGAAGACACTATTTCACGGGTGCAGAGGATGTTCATATGCCGTCAGGCAAAGTGACACCTGCAGAGTGCAAGCAGCTTCAGTTATCTTCAATGGTAAGGCAGCTATTAGACCAGTCTTTGCCTGCAGTCACGCTGCTGCAGTGGAGTTCCTTTTACCAAAGGCTGGCAAGAAAGGCTGACTGTCTGGATGGGGCAAAAATTAATCATGAGAAGATAACGCAGCAAATACAGAGTTACTGGAGAAGAGAATGGCTGGAAAGCCATGGTCTCGGATTACAGGGAAAACCAAACTGGCTCACAGCTATATTTCGTAAACACCGTCGTCCATTTACATACCTTCAGCACATTGTAGTATGGCTTGCTCTTTTGCCTGAGCATATAAGCGCAATTGATGTCATAGCTGAAGCAAGAGCCTTTCCTGAGCACTGTGTTCCGTCACACCAGGATCGCTATAAGCAGTCTGAAAGCAATGATACAAGAGTTATGAAGAGAGAAGCCTGGAGAAAAATTTTGGCTGAAGACAAAAACGTTACTCTAAAGGCTATCAGGCAGACTCAGCAGGGTGCGAGACTGTATTCTTGGCTCTACCGTTTTGACAACCAGTGGTTACTCCAACATAAGCCAGCTCCTGTCAAAAATTATGTGAATAAACGTGTCGATTGGGTATTACGTGACAGACAGCTGGTTAAGCAGTTTCTGGCCATAGAAGCGAAAAGTTTTGAGGTGCTGGAACTTCCCCGTCGCTCCCGAGCCTGGTTTTGTAATCAGCTTGGAGTAAAAAGTCTGGTAGAGAAAAGGCTGGATAGTTTGCCGTTGTGCAATGATTTTTTTATTCGCTACGCCGAATCTATTGAGGAGTACCAGACAAGGAGGCTTGCCTGTATCATGGCAGAACTAAAACAAAGGAATGAGCATTTAAGGCCTGTCTGTGAAATTGAACGACTTGCTGGCCTCAGCCGTCAACGTAGCCGGAAACCTGCACGGGAAATTCTCCGAATGGACATCCCAGCCTGGCAGAGTGCTGAACCGATTTCCGCTAAACGCACCTCTTAGATCAATTGGTACAATTCATACCAAAAATTGGTTTAGTCAAAAGCTCAGGCCAAAGATAGAGGTTGATTTCGAAGGGCATCCATCCAATGCTGTTCCTGCCGAGCTGATTCCTATGCTTGTGGAAGGTTGCACATATAATAACAAGAAGCGTTTCTCTCCTGAAAACAGACAGGAAAGAAAAGTTGTATTTGATAGTTATCAAGGCAAGATTGTAGATCAGACAGGGAGAAATATTCTTGTCTACGCTTGTGGGAAGTTCAGCATCGCTATCCCTGCTATAGAGTTGGCCAGAACCCTCTATCTTCACAATACTCATCTTACAAGAACTGCATTGCGGCCTAATGGTTTGCAGGGGCTGGCAACAATCGAATCTGGGCAACATTCAAGCACTATCACATTTAACAGGTTATCTGATTTTTCCGTTTCAAATCTAAAAAACCGCAGTGCGCAGGCGCATTTGATATGGCTCTTGTTTGATGAAAGGGCGAGAAAAGGGTTCAACAGTATCTATGACGCCCTGGTCAGATGCGAAGCTTCTGAATGGTTTTTCGATTTTGAGCCACCACCTCTGAAGGGGTGGATTGCCAATGTTGTGATGCCTGCTCATGCTCAGGACGAAGATATATATTATGTTAATGAAATCACAGCTCTTCATAACCCGTCTTTTTTCTACCAGAACGAAGTCCTGATCTTTCATCCTAACCTTAAGAAAACCATTCGTGTTGACCCGGAGGATAAAAGCAGGCCGGTAGTGAATAAGCCAGATCAGGACTCCCTGCTGGATTTGCAAAGTATTCCCAAGCTAGGTCGGAAGCGGGATGTCGTGAGTGAGGTAGGATTCAGTTTTACATTCGGCAATGAAACACCGTCACAATTAGTCCTCGAAAAGCAGGAGCATAAAATATCACCCGTTGTAATGCAGCAATTCCCGATGAATCCTGGAGCTCCACCGCCACATAGCATACAGAGGAGGCAATAAAAACTCACCCGCACAATTTATCG
>NZ_PJPV01000257.1 GCF_002864045.1 Endozoicomonas acroporae | reverse complement strand
CAAAATATAAACTATCGTACACTAGGTGCAACCGCCCTGTATCCTGGCTTGTTCCAGAGCATCCTGCAAATTACAGAACAAATAATCAACCTGCAGATATAAATCTGTCGCTTAACGAAGCCAAAGCAAGGCTTGTAAATATTTTCAATCCAGTTCAAATACAGAAACTTCACATCCTTGAAGATAAGGTCAAAAGTGCAAACGATTCAGAGCGTTTACACCTGGGTGATGTATACAAAGAAATACTCAATCATCTGCTGAAAAAACCAGAGCTCATTGGAGAGATTATCGAAATAATTGAAAGTATGTCGTCCAGAGATTGCGAGGACCATACTGCGGAAGTCTGTGACCTGATAAAAGTAAGATTCAAGGCGGCAACACTGACGGAGGGTATATGTGATCAAGATAACAGCATTAACTGGTTTTCATTGCTTGGTAAAGCCAAACTGCTTATTCATGAGGAACAACTGTTCAGCGTCCTGAGCAGGCACCACCTCCTTGGAGGTAATGAATCCACTGAAATCAGAGCGTATGTAAAAAACCGGTTTGCGAGAGAAATTTGTGAATTTTCTGAAAATCATATTCAACAATATTTCCCAGAACAGGGCCGTCGTGTTGTCCATGCTATCAGGGGTCAATATGGAAGATTAAAATATGATTTTATTCAGGCAATAAACAACAAAAGCCTGTTAAAAAATTATTTGATAGACTTATGCAAGGATGAAATATTTTTTGCGTTTATCAAATCCCATGATGAAGAATTGTCACAATGGTTGGCTAAGGAAAATAGCAACTTTGATGGGTTAGTGGATCATTATGATCAAAACCATGCAGGGAGTTCCAGTTCAAGTGAATATACCTATGTTACTTCATTAAACAGACTCAGGGAAACCAAGGATCTTGTTGACTCAGTGGCACTAAATCAATTTTTTGAGTCAAAGATTGATGAACAATGGAATGCACTGGTTTTTGCGACCAAACCGTCAACTTACCAGGAGCCTGACCGGGAATAACGCCCGTCCAGGAGCAGTTGCCGCAAAGGGCAGCCTATTCTCGAACAGCCTTCTGGTGATGCAAGAATTCACCAGCCTCAACTTATCGGGCTTTGTTACCAGCTTATTTTCCTTTTCATTCCAAAGTCTGTCGCGACCCCAGACACCCATCTCGATTATTTCACCTGCATAAAGTCATTATCCCTGACAGTAAGCCCGGGAGCCTGTCGGATTTAAGTATTTAATGCTCCATGCCATGACATACACGGGGTTCAAAAGCAGTTTCATCGGTTTGTTTGATAAACATGATATTGACAGATTATTTATCATAGGAACCTTTCTAAAAAGAGGAGGTCTTAATAAATAATTCAATTATTCTATAATTCAATGTATTACTATCAGCAATTTCCGATTTCGATATTGATCTCGATGGACTTTTTACAAGACCATCAGATCAACCCCTTCAGACAGACACAAATGAACAACAGTCGACGTACCAAGGTAAGTAGTTGGCCAAATGGAATCGTATATTTCTGGCTAAGTGGGCAGTTACTATGCAAGGCGCAACGTAGGGAGCATAGCCGTAGCTATGTGACCGGAGTTGCAACGCCGCAGAGTGACTGCCCACTTAGTCAGAAATATATGATTTCATTTGGTTAACTACTTATGTCTGTTAAAGCATCTATTGCACCGTTGCCTCTATATCATGATCAACCAGGTAAACAAGACAATAACACTGGCTCCGCTAACTTTTGGTATGGATATAACATTGCACCTCTACCACATGTCAGTCCTTCAGACTTTTTGAGAACTGATATTACTAAGGATGCTACAAAGGGAACGCTACCGGAATGATCCCGATTATGCAGAGCGCCAAAAAAAACGGCAAAAGGAACGTTGTAAAGATCCCGACTATGCAAGGCGCATGAGGAAGTGACATAGCAAGCAAGAAAGAAAACGTTACAGGAATAATCCAACTTATGCAGAAAGTGAAAGGGAGCGGCAAAGAGTTATTAGAAAAAAAATTATTTACGCAAAACGAAGCTTCACAAACAAGCCACGAGTGCGAAGGAGCAAAGAAACTGTATGAACACTGACAAGGCAGAGGTTCTATCATGGATAGACTTTATTTTACTGCTCAGGTAAATGCAGTTCCTGATCACTTTTCGTATTTTCAAGATACTGCTTCTTATGAACCCGGCACATCAGGTCGGGCCTTTTCCCGTGACGTTGGGGAAGCAGCCACTAGTCTCTATATTATGAGTAAAGATGAAACCACTGAGAACCACCTTCAGCAGCCTGCAGTCCCTTTTCATAATCCATTTGATGATCCCAGGTTTGAGAAAAGATCGATAGTCATCATTGATAACCTTACCAGGAAAGATCAGGTTCTTGATTTTTCGATTAGACGAAAACTTCAGAGTAGTGATCCCACATATATTTATGACATGGGTTTACCTCAAACAGCCTCACAATGCTTATTATGTGTTGATAATAACCTTCATCAACCAGCCTACAATACTGATCGGGCGTTTGTTAATAATCATTTTATGCCAGCAACGCCAGTGACAATCGTTCAACCTGCATTAGATAGGCCATTTCAAAGTGATACCGCTTACGCAGAGAGCAGAAGAGTGCGAAAAAATGCGCGCGAAAGGGCGCGCTATCATAATGATCCTGCCTATGCTGCGCGCAAAAAAGAGCACAACAGGGTGTTCAGAAGGGAGCGCTTACAGAATGATCCTGCTTACGCAGAGATCACAAGAGTGCGCAACAATGCACGCGAAAGAGCGCGCTATCAGAATGATCCTGCTTACGCAGAGAGCAAAAGACTCCGCAACAATGCGCGCGAAAGGGCGCGCTATCATAATGATCCTGCCTATGCTGCGCGCAAAAAAGAGTACAACAGGGTGTTCAGAAGGGATCGCTTACAGAATGATCCTGCTTACGCAGAGAGCACAAGAGTGCACAACAATGCGCGCGAAAAGGCGCGCTATCAGAATGATCCTGCCTATGCCGAGCGCAAAAAAGAGCGCAACAGAGTGCGCAAAAGGGTTCGCTTACAGAATGATCCTGCTTACGCACAGCGCGTAAGAGAGCTTGACAGGGAGCGCAAAAGAGCTCGCTACCAAAATGATCCTGCTTACGCACAGCGCGAAAGAGAGCGCAAAAGGAAGTATCAGAGAAAATCCCGCTTACGCAAGAGCGTGAAAGAGAGTACCAAAAGAAGCGCTACCACAATGGGCCCGATTTCGCAGAGCGCCAGAGAAAGTGCCAAAGAAAACGCTACTGGCATACTACCTCTTAACCCTGTCCCCTGGCACCATATACCCGATACAGTCAAAATTACCATTTTCTAACTTGAACTTTTATGAGAAAGAATGGTCTCAGGGTTGTGTTCAATAATTCAATAGTTCAATGTACAGTCCTTCTTCTTTTGCTTCAGCTCGATTAAATGCAGCCTATGGCCATTTACTTTACTTTCATGATTCTGCTTTTTCTGAATCAGTAGCAATAGGCAGGGCCTTCTGCCGTGACGTTACAGAAGTGTCGAATATTCTATCTGTTATGCGTGGTGATGAAACTGCTGAAGACTATCATACGCATCCAGCTGTACCTTTTTATAATCCCTGGTTTGAAAAAAAGCCAGTAGTAATCGTTGCTAGCTGTCGTGATAAAAATCAATCAGTTGACTTAATACCCGGAAGTAAAGTTCAAAATAAGGTCCCCCCCCCTGTATACATTCCCGGTAATGAACGTTTTTCAATCCAGTCTCTTTTAGGTTTAAGGCAATCAACCAATCAAAGCATACCAATTGTTAATAGCAGTCATCATCAATCTGAAGAAATTTCCACTCATGTTTACAACACACAAGTTCGTACCGCTACTATTTCCGGGTCGATTGAAAAGGCTGAGATAATTAAACCTCAACCAACTACACATTCAACTCAGGCTACCACTGAAGATATTTTTCTGTTGTCAAATAAACAGGCCAAAGCCAAATATGATCTATCCGACGGCAAATCAAAATACGAAACATCTGATAAAGGCAAGAAGACCCGGGCCAAATACCGTGCATCCGATAAGGGTAAAAGAGTCAGGGCAAAAGCCAGTGCCAAATACGAAGCAACCGATAAGGGCAAAGCAGCCAGAGCAAGGGCGAGGGCCAAATACGAAGCATCCGGTAAAGGCAAGAAAGCCAGGGACAAATACGAAGCATCCGGTAAAGGCAAGAAAGCCAGGGCCAAATACGAAGCATCCGAGAAAGGCAGGCAAACCAGGGCCAGGAGGGGTATCATTACTAACAATAGAGGCAAGGCAAAAAACGGGATAGCCCTGATCTGTGATCCAATAGCTCAATGGACGGAGTAAACCCAGGTACAAAATTTTGGCTCTTTTCGGGTTACAGGCTGCTCTGCAATGAAAATTGGCCAAAGGCCTTGATATACAATGCCTTCAGGAAACTGCTGGCTAAATATTGCCAAGCCCTGCCACAGGAGGATTCCAGCCTGATTTATGAAATCAGCAGTCTGCAATACGAAAAGAGCCACTATTAATTCAGCAAGTTGCCAACCTGATTGAAAACGCCCTGCGATATTGCCCGACAGGCAGCAGGATTACTCTGGGCTGTGGTCTTGATAAAGAAGATGGCATTGCATGGCTGAAAGTCGCAGATAACGGCCCGGGCATTGTGGACGAAGAGAAAGAACGGGTATTTGAACGCCTGTATCGTGTTGATAAAAGCCGCACCGATGGCGGCTTGGGGCTGGGACTTTCACTGGCTGTGTAAGAAAGCTGTCGGTTGGATAACAGTTAATGCTATCCCCGGATCAGGGCAATGTTTTCCTGAATGGTTACAAGCCCCGGCAGTACCGGGGGCGATCAACGATCATGATGAATCGGTTCATTATTAACCCGACAGGTCCTGTATACACTTCTGCGCTGATAACCAGGCCCCCTCAACCCTGCCACCCGCACACCAGGCACCAATGACCGCAAGCCGCTGACGTTCATCCAGAAGATAAGGTTGATCAAAGGTTACTGGCTTAATATTGGCATAGCGCCAGTAATGTCGATACTGTGCTGTTTTCTCAAGCCCGGTAGCCATTATTGTCTGCAGCCAGTTCAAACCTGTCTGACCAATGTCCACTGCCGTTTCTTTACCCTGTTGTTCAGACCACTCTGGCGAAAAATGCAACATCCAGACATCGTCAACATCCGGCGCTTTCCTAAAACCGGGTCGGCTGGATAACCGCGAAGCCCAGCGGACCGTTTCATCCCCAAAGATACCCTGCACATCTGCTGGAATTTTCCCCCGGGTAGCAAGGCCTGCTGCCCAGCAGGGTTGATGGACGGCCTCAGGTACAAGAGCCATCACATCAGAACAGCTATCAAGCAGGGTACGGCTTTGCTCGGCAGGACTACTAACAATCAACCAGTCGAAGCTGGAAAAAAGCGCACCATCGGCAGACAACAGCCGCCACCCTTCCCGGCTCTTTTCCACCTTCGAGATGTGACACTGGAAGTTAATGGCAATGTTGCTGCTCAAACAATAAACCAGCTGGTTCATTAACGGGGAACCAATGTAGCGCACCGTTTCATCCGGTGACGGTGTTAATGTTCCCTGTTCAACACAGTAGGGTGAAAAATCCCAGACCTGTACAGCAGATGCTTGCAGCCAGAGCTCTACCTGTTTCTGAAACCCCGGATCCCTGGCGGTAAAGTACTGGGCACCAATATCCAGCTTGCCCCATGCTTCACGTCGATTGGCTAAGCGCCCACCCAATCCGCGACTTTTCTCAAAAACAGTCACTTCATGCCCCAATTCCGCCAACAGACTTGCGGCCTTTATCCCGGAAAGTCCGGCTCCAATCAGTGCAACTTTCATGGGTATGCCTCGTTACTTATCATCCGGCCCTCTCAACGAAAAGTGAATGCCATGAATACCATTTCTTTCTGGCAAGCAGATTGCGGAAAAATTTGCAAAGTTGCAACCCACCTCTACGTGGAGGCCGCACAAATAGATGTGAAATGTACTGATAACGTTTCCCGAGGTGATCCGGGGGTTTGCTGGTCATCAGGAAAGAGCGGCTGAGGGTACCGGATGACCCGGCTCTACCCTTGCTCAATGAATTGCAAATGAGGCAACCGGATTAAGTAACTCCAGACCGATAACAGAGATAAGTAGCTGGCCATATGGAATCACATATTTCTGGCTACTTGGGCAGGTGCTATGCGAGGCACAACGGAGGGAGCATAGCCGTAGCTATGTGACCGGAGTTGTAACGAAGCAGAGTGCCTGAACAAGGAGTCAGAAATATATGATTTCATATGGTTAGCTACTTAACTGTCAATAAAGCATACCTGACGTAATTGTTAAGTCATAGTTAATACCT
>NZ_PJPV01000256.1 GCF_002864045.1 Endozoicomonas acroporae | reverse complement strand
TAGTGCCTGTCAGAAAACCCATGAATAATCCAACTCAACAGGCACTGACAAAATTTTTTTGAAAACAAAACAGGCCACTCATGCCAGTCGCCTCCTTTTTTGATCAAAACTTAAACATTTCCACGTTTTTCGGGTGCCCGTAATCTTCACCCAACGATGATCGTTTGTTTTCTCGTACGCTTCTCCGTTCAGGCTGCTTTTTTGACAGCCTGACTGGATTGCTTTTGCAGTATAGAGCCCAAGCGGTGCAGATTGGTTCCTAAAACCGCCAGGCCAACATACCGACGATAACCGTCAATCCCTGAGTCCGGGCATCGGTCCAGCCCGTGCTGCTCAAGTGCATTAATGTCGGACTCTACGGCGGAATGCTTCTTCATTGCCCTGACAAACTCAGGGTGTCGTTCACGCTTCCGGTCTTGTTCAGACCATCGCCCCTTTTTGGGTAAGACAGCTCGATCTAGAAATGTTTCCAGCTTTTCAAGGTTCTCTTTTGACCAGAATCCCCGGTCATAACTGACCTGCGATACTTCAGGAAACCGCTGTTTTGCGCCTTTAGCAATGGCTACAGTCACCTGGTCATCAGTCTGTTTTTCCATGACTGAATGGTGAAGCGTGAAACCAAACTGATCTTGCAGTACACACACCCTGAGGCCCAGTTCTACAGGAACGCCTGCTTTTCCTTTACTGATCCATTCCGTATGGCGTTCAAATAACGAAAAAACCTTCTCACTGTGCGGAATGGTTTCATGGTTCAGTACACGACGGATAATCAGTTGACACTGGTAGTCTGCATCTTTTATCCAGCGCTCCAGCTCTTTCAGTCGTAAGTCTCCGGGTATCCGTGCTTTCAAGAGATTCAAGGTTATTTCAGCCTTGCGGATAAGCTTCTGGCTGTAGGCTACATACTCAGCATGGACGGTTTCGATATCATGCTGTCGTGCTTCACGAAGCGACTCATTGGACGACGTTGACCGTTTCAGGTTACGGGCTTTGTGAAAACGCTTTTTGTGCTGATCCTGCAAGTACTTGCTCTGTCGCCACAGGCTTTCCTGCTGCTCTGACGACAGGCAGGCTGCCCACTCGATCATCTTGCGAACGGCATCCCGGAGCAGGTTAATATCCGTTGGAAAGTGGGCATTGGTTTTTACGACAAACGAGTCAGCGCGGGCGCATATCCGGTCTTCTTTTTTTTTACCAGCTGGTGACCGGCATTGACCACAATCTGGTTGATCTCGTCCAGTATTTCCGGGGTGAACAGGGCGATATTATCCTGCAAAGTCTGGATGTGATAAGAGTGGGTACAGTACGGTCCGTGTCCGAGCATTTGCCGCAATGTACCGTGTTCATTGGCCAGCTCCTGAAGGCGGTCGTAGTCGCAGTTGATGGTCAGACGCAGGGTGCCAAAAATCAGTATTTTCCAGAGATCCATACCAGGGCGGCCATTGTCACGGCTGGCGGGTATCATTCGCTCAAGGGCTTGGAAAACCTGCGCTCTCAGCTCTGGGGTGACCCAGATATGCTGAAAAGCCCGCAAGAGGCGGGGTATGTCGTCCCTGGATTTGGGGTTGAAGGTGATGGCAGAGATATCGACCTCGCCTAACTGCATTTGTGGCTTGATGGTTTGGCGCATGAGTGAGAAAACAGCCTGTCAGTGGAAATCTTCAATGATTAAGTTGGGCCACAGAGTGCTGTTTTCAAGGGCTGATGGGTTTTCGGACAAGCACTA
>NZ_PJPV01000255.1 GCF_002864045.1 Endozoicomonas acroporae | reverse complement strand
GTTTCCAGTTGGAGAATCGTCTGGGGATGACAACAATAGAACTGACCTGGTCAGCCCGGTAAAGTTCCAGGCAGCCGGTATCAGGGGCACCGGAGCTTAGTGGCATCACAGAACTGGATGAAACTTTCTTCCGTGAATCCTTCAAAGGTCAGAAAAAAGGTCTTCCAAGAGCTGCCAGGAAACGGGGTAATGAGAAGAAGACAGAGTGTCGACAAATACCGGTCATGGTAGCCAGAGACCGCGATAATCAGACGGTTGATGGCATTCTGGAGAATCAGGGTGCAGACGAGCTTTGTCGTCATTTGAACGGTCGAATAAATATTGAAGCAGTCGTATGCGCCGATGCAAGCCTTGCATATCACAGCCCTTGCAGGAACTCTTCCATCCAGTCATCGTTGTTGACCAGTTCTGACTCTGTCGCCAATGAATCCAATGTCGCCAATGAATCCAAATCCCATTCCACTATTTCATCAAGCCCAAGTGGGTCTCTTCTCCTTTTCTCGCTGGCTTCAGTCCATTCTTTCCGTGTTTCTGAATCCACTGCGTAGCTCATTTTGCAGATAGCAGTGCTTAATTCAACATAAGTCATTCGGCTTCGGTGGGGTTCCAGCAGTTCAAGTTCTGCATTTCCCAATTCGCGAAAACGATCCAGAGCTTCCATTGCCGCGTCAAAGTTAGATAGCGGCCCTTGAATGCGACTGTTGGCAACCTGGTTCCCTTGAGTTGGTATGCTTGCCCTTGCTGGAAGTCCTTGCTGAGGGATTGATGTTACTACTGGCGTTTTTGCTGCCTCAATCTGTTCCAACTTTGCAACCACCGCTTTCTTAACGAGGTCTGGAACAATGCCGTCTTTATCATCTTTGATAACCGGGCTGAGTGCCGTGCATAAACGGGCGTTTAGCTGGCCGCTGCTGGCATAGTGTTCAAGAGATGACCAGACCGCAGGCTTTAATGGTTTATTGCAATTGATTAGACTAATAATCAGAGAGGGTGCCACCAGGTGTGGTATTTTTTTAGGCTTGGCTTTCTTGGGCTCTTTGGTTCTCGCTTTCATTTGGGCTAATTTCTCACCTCATGGCACTGATCGCATAGAGCGCGCGTCCTGAGGCTTTTTATACCATTGTTCTGTGAACTCGGTTGCCTTGAAAAAGGCGGTTAA
>NZ_PJPV01000254.1 GCF_002864045.1 Endozoicomonas acroporae | reverse complement strand
TTCAGCTGACTCAAGCTGCCTTATTGTCAACTCTGCTTGATGCAATAATATTTAACTGCAACCAAAAACCGGAAGCCCGGAATATTGATGCCCGGGGAATCGCCAACCTGCTGTGGGCGATGGCGAAACTGGTGGACAACGGGCAGAAGCAGACACCAGAGTTCAAAGAGGCCATGGCCGCCCTGTTGACTCACGTGAACCTACAGAAAGAGCAATTCAATGCCCAGGCTATCACCAACCTGCTGTGGGCAATGTCGAAACTGGTGGACAACGGGGAGTGGACACCGGAGCTCAAAGAAGCTGTGGCCGCGCTGTTGCCCCGTGTGAACGCCCACAAAGACCAATTTAATACCCAGAATATTGCCAACCTGCTGTGGGCCATAGCGAAACTGTCGGACAACGGGCAGAAGCGGACACCCGAGCTCAACAAGGCCGTAGCCGTACTGCTGCCCCACGTGAACATACAGAAAGACCAATTTATTCCTCAGGGTATCGCCAACCTGCTGTGGGCCATGGCCAAACTGGCGGACAATGGCCAGGAACAGACACCAGGGCTCAACGAGGCCGTGGCCGCGTTGTTACCCCGGGTGAACGTACAGAAAGCTAACTTTAACCCACAGGAAATCACCAACCTGCTGTGGGCCATGGCGAAACTGGTGGACAGCGGGCAGGAACGGACACCACGGCTCAACGAGGCCGTGGCCTCGCTGTTGCCCCATGTGAAGGCACAGAAAGACCTGTTTAATGCCCAGGCCATTGTCAACCTGCTGTGGGCCATGGCGAAACTGGTGGACGACGGGCTGGAGCGGACACCAGGTCTCAAAGAGGCCGTGGCCGCCCTGTTGCCCCTCGTAAACGCACAGAAAAACCAGGTTAATCCCCAGGGCATTGTCAACCTGCTGTCGGCTATGGCGAAACTGGTGGAAAACGGGCTGGAGCGGTCACCAGGGCTCAAAGAGGCGGTGGTGGCGCTGTTACCCCATGTGAACGCACAGAAAGGCCAATTTACTGCCCAGGGAATCGCCAACCTGCTGTGGGCCATGGCGAAACTGGAGGACTACGGGCTGAAGCAAACATCAGGGCTTAAAGAAGCCGTGGCCGGGCTGTTGCCCCAGGTGCAGGCACAGAAAGACCAATTTAATCCTCAGAATATCGCCAACCTGCTGTGGGCCATGGCGAAACTGGTGGACAACGGGCAGAAGCAGACACCGGAGTTCAACGAGGCCGTTGTCGCGCTGTTGCCCCACGTGAGCGCAAAGAAAGACCAATTTAAGGCCCAGGGCATTGCCAACCTGCTGTGGGCCCTGGCGAAACTGGTGGACAACGGTCAGAAGCAGACTCCAGAACTCAAAGAGGCTGTGGCCGTGCTGTTGCCCCATGTAAAGACACAAAAAGCTTGCTTTAAACCGCAGGAAATAACCAACCTGCTGTGGGCCATAGCGAAACTGATGGACAACGGGCAGGATCGGACACCAGAGCTCAACGAGGCCTTGACCACGCTGATGCCCCTCGTGAACGTACAGAAAGCTAACTTAATACCACAAAGTATCGCCAACCTGCTGTGGGCCATGGCGAAACTTGCGGACTACGGGGAGGAGCGGACACCAGAGTTCAACGAGGCCGTGGCCACGCTGTTGCACTGCGTCAACGCACAGAAAGACCAATTTATTCTTCAGAATATCACCAACCTGCTGTGGGCCATGGCGAAACTTACGGACTACGGGCAGGAGCGGACACCAGAGTTCAACGAGGCCATGGCCGCGCTGTTGCCCCGGGTGAGCGCACAGAAAGACCAATTTATTCCTCAGCAGATCACCAACCTGCTGTGGGCCATGGCGAAACTGGTGGACTTCGGGCAGGAGCAGACACCAGAGCTCAACGAGGTCGTGGCAGCGTTGTTGCCCTGCGTGAACACACAAAAATACCAATTTATTCCTCAGCATATCGCCAACCTGCTGTGGAGCATGGCAAAACTGGTGGACAACGTGCAAGAGCAGATACCTGGTCTCAACGAGGCCGTGGCCGCGTTGTTGCCCCGGGTGTACGCACAGAAAGCTAACTTTAAACCACAGGAAATCGCCAACCTGCTTTGGGCCACCGCGAAACTGGGTGAGCACGTTGAGCTGGACGTGGTTACCTCTATCTTCAAATCGCTTGTCCACAAAATCAGTGAAAACCCTCTGTCCTCTCAGCAAGATATATTTATGTCTCTCTGGGGCGGAATGGTATGCTGTGCCAGGTTGTCTCTGGTCTCCAAAGCCAATAAAAATAACGTGCTTGAAAAGCACCTGGATGACCTGCTTACTCGCCTGGAAAATACCCCCCCGGACAATGAAAAGGATCAACGCGTCATTGCCATGGCCGCCAGTTGGCTTGGCAGACCGTTTCCGATCGTCCCCCATTACCGGGCAACCATTTCAGATCCTCAAACTTTCTTCCGTGATCAACTCCAATCACGCCTTCCCTCTTTGAAGATTGAAGAAGAAAAGCGTTTGAACTCATTACCTCCGGTTGACCTGTTTCTGCCAGAGCACAACATTGTGATTGAAATTCAGGGACCATTTCATTACGTGAATGGTGATTTCAAAACCAGGAATGGTTCGACTCTGTTGAAAATTGCACTGTTGCAAAAAGCAGGGTTTGAGGTCATTGAAATTCCGGTTAAACAGCTTTGGAACCCGGATTTAATGAAACCATTTATTGATCAAATAGTGAAGAGAACAAACAGCCAGTAATCGTCTCCCTGCCATCATGACTCAGGAACCGTTTTCACAATCCAGAGTAGATGTTCTCCTCCAACCACTTGCGTTTATAAACCGTTCAGCAAAATGAACTTCTGAACAGAACCGCAGTCTGCTTTTTATATTCTCATGAATTAATGAAATATAATTATGGATAGAAGATCTGCTGGTATCAGTGGTAAATACACAAGATCAGGTAATGATTACAACCAACCGAATAACCACGCCCCTTCTTCAGGGCGTGGACGATATAGGCATGCCACAGTCAGACCATGGGATAATCCCCCCCGCACTGCGCGGGGGCGCCATGAATTTTACCATTCTTCTGGAGCCAGCTCTTCT
>NZ_PJPV01000253.1 GCF_002864045.1 Endozoicomonas acroporae | reverse complement strand
ATAGCCAGGATTTCAGGGTTAGAGATAGAGATTTTTCTCCAGCGAAAGTAGCTGAAGATTTTCTTTTTCTGTGAATATTATGAGTCCGTTTACGAACCTGCTATGGATATTGTCGTGTAATCGTCGGGAATAGCTGGTTGTAATGCCTGAAGGCAAAGAAACCACTGATAAAACCGGTGTGGGGCATGCTGGTAAAGAAGGGCCAGCTCAGGAACTTGATTTTGGTATCAATCGGTCAGAGCTAGATGAACCTGAAGAGCTGAAATCCTCAGACGGAACCAGCAGGTTCAGGCTTTTTCAGGAGGTTATAACTCAACTCTGTATGCTGGAAGGCTATCAACATCTTGCTATCAAATGTTACGAACTTCCGAAGCCTAAAACTCAGCGAACCGCATATACCAACAAAGTTACGGGGGAGCCCCGAGTCTTCCATGCAGCTTATATCCGTTATGTTGGCCTGCCCCTGCTAGTTGTTGAAGTGGATATGGATGACTATGCGCCCAAAAGAACCCTGAGTACCAGAGTTTTTGGCTTCAGGAGCGATGCCAGAAAAAGCTTTCGGGAAATTATGCAGGCCTGCTCAGATAATGGTGTTATCTGGGATTCTAAAGTCATTAATCGGTTGTGTGGAGTAAGTGCCACTGCCAAACATCCACACAGAGAGACTACGGCGAAAGGGGAAATGCAGAGTAAACGGGTTCGAACGTCATCTGAATATAAAGATGCTTGGGTATCAGCTCTTGATAGGGCCGTAGTTCGTACCAGTCAGCAAGCAAGTAAGATGGCTTATGCTTCTTCATAAGATTTATTACTCCGGTTTCCTGACAGAATAAGATCAAGCGATGCGTTGTATGCTCATTTTCGTTAGTATATCGTCGTATGCATACTTCTAGGAAAGTGCCATGGGAAAGGAGCTCGATCAGAAGAAGCTCAGGGAGGCAAGGCATAAGCAGGAAGTTGTGTCTGTCTCTGCTATAGCTTCAATGGTTGTGTAGAGCATGAGGAAAGACAGAACAGATATATGGGCTCAGTTAAACCTGAGCCAGCATGACCAAGAAAAAATCCGTAGCTTCTTCACTGAGGAAGTAGGGATCAATGCAAGTTTTCTGCTGAGAAATATGCACATCACGGTCTACCACAGTCGGCGACCAATGCCAAGGGTTTCCGATATCAAAGAAGGCTCTTTTCGGATTCCAGACTGTTGAACTATCCTTTGCTGGAAAAGTAGCAGCAGCAGGGTTATTCATGAATATAGGACGAATTTCCGATCTCATCAGCAATGAAACCTGTTATGAAATGATCCGCGAGAACCGATGGCCTGATGATATTGTTCGCTGCCCGCACTGTGATTCTGACCATATCAAAAAGAATGGACACGACAATGTACAAATAGAGTGCCAGCACTATTACTGCAAAAACTGTAAGCGTTATTTTGATGACCTGACAAACACGGTTTTCTCTGGACATCACCAGCCGCTCAAGGTCTGGGTTGCATGCCTCTATTTAATGGGGCTGAATGTCTCCAACAATCAGATTGCTCAGGAACTCGATCTGTGCCCCAGCGATACACATCACATGACCACGGTACTACGAACAGGTGTGGTTGATCGAAAGCCTGAGGTCACTCTTGAGGGGGAGGTTGAGTTTG
>NZ_PJPV01000252.1 GCF_002864045.1 Endozoicomonas acroporae | reverse complement strand
GGTGAAGGCCAGGTTCAGGGTCTGCAGGGTCATGGAGTCGTTGTTGAATGCCTGTGTGGCCAGCACTTCACCGGAGGTTTCATCAATCACGTCCACCTGACCGGACACCGGCCCGTCCGACCAGGCAGCACCATGATCCAGGCTCAGACTGTAATTGATGTCCGGATGGCCCTGAATCACCTGTTCCACGACGCCGTCTGACGCACCACCTGCGCCGATACCATTAAACGCCAGGCGATTATCATAGAGCTCCACCGATCCGGTCATGGTCCAGTGTTCGTCGGTGGTGAAATCGCCGTTACGCACCAGGTTGGTGTCCAGCTGCAGATCCTGGTAGGGATCCTGCGCCACCGACACGGTGTAGGGTTGTTCGCTGAAAGCACCGTACGCATCGGTCACTCGCACGGTCAGCTGATGGCGGTCAGCACTGTCGTGATCCAGGGCACCGGCGACACTGATTGCGCCGGTATTGGCATCAATGGCAAACAGACCACCGGCATCGTCAGTGAGGCTGAAGGTCAGGCTATCACCATTGGCGTCACTGGCCGACACCTGCCCCACCACGGTGCCCGGCTGGGCGCTCTCACTGATGCCCAGCGGGGTCACGAAGGACTGCAAGTCGTCGCTCTGGGCGAGCTGGTAAAGCTCACTGATGTCGCTGGCCGACAGGGTGCTGTCAAGGATCATCAGGTCCTTGATGGTGCCATCCGTGGCGGTATCCTGTGGCCAGTTACTGGCACCGACCAGGTTGCTG
>NZ_PJPV01000251.1 GCF_002864045.1 Endozoicomonas acroporae | reverse complement strand
GGCATTCCTTCCCGGCATGTGAAAACGGATCTTGAGTCATGATAGGAGGAAGGCGATTACTGGCTGGTTGTTTTCTTTCTCTTTGCCGGTTTACCGGTTTGCTCCTCTGAATGTTCTTCGGTAGTCAAGTAACCATGATCTGAGGGTTGCCTGCCTTTATCAGCAGTAACGTATGCCGCATCTGCCCAGCTTCTTTTAAGTGATACAGAGCCATGCTCCTGTGGCGGGATGCCTATCCTGGCCTTTATTTGATCAATGTATGGTTTCATTAAATCCTGATTCAAAAGCCTGTTAACCGGAATTTCAATGACCTCAAATCCTGCTTTTTGCAACAGTGCGATTTTCAGCAGAGTCGAACCATTCCTGGTGTTGAAATCACCACCCACGTAATGAGACGGTCCCTGAACTTCAATCACCATGTTGTGATCTGGCAGTAGCAGGTCAACCGGAGGTAATGAGTTCAAACACTTTTCTTCTTCAATCCGCAAAGAGGGAATGGATGATTGAAGTTGAGCGCGGAAGTCGGATTGAGGTTTTGAAATGGTTGTCGGGTAATGGGGGACGAACAGACACGTCCTGCGAAGCCAGCTTGCGGCCATGGCAATGATGGATTGATCTTCTTTATTGTCCGGGGAGGTGTTTTCCAGACGAGTAAACAGCTCATCGATGTGCTTTTCAAGACAGTTATTGTTATTGGAGTCCAGAGACAATCTGGCACAGCAGACCATTACTCCCCAGAGAGACATCAATATGTCTCGCTGTGAGAGCTGAAGATTTTCACTGATTCGGTAAACAAGCGATTCAAACACAGAGGTAACCACGTTCAGCTCAACGAACTCACCCAGTTTCGCCGTGGCCCATAGCAGGTTGGCGATTTCCTGTGGTTTAAAGTCAGCTTTCTGTGCGTTCACGTGGCGCAACAGCGCGGCCACGGCCTCGTTAAACTCTGGTGTCTGCTCCTGCCCGCTATCCACCAGTTTCGCCATGGCCCACAGCAGGTTGGCGATGCCCTGTGGTGTAAAGTTATCTTTCTGTGCGTTCACGTGTGGCAACAGCGCGGCCACGGCCTCTTTAAGTTTTGGTGTCCTATCCTGCCCGTTGTCCAGTAGTTTCGCCATGGCCCACAGCAGGTTGGCGATTTCCTGTGGTTTAAAGTTAGCTTTCTCTGGGTTCACTTGTGGCAACAGCACGGCCACGGCCTCTTTGAGCTGCGGTGTCCGCTCCTGCCCGTTGTCCACCAGTTTCGCCGTGGCCCATAGCAGGTTCGCGATTTCCTGTGGGTTAAAGTTAGCTTTCTGTGCGTTCACGTCGGGCAATAGGCTGGCCACGGCCTCATTGAGCCCCGGTGTCC
>NZ_PJPV01000250.1 GCF_002864045.1 Endozoicomonas acroporae | reverse complement strand
TAGAAATTACTGACAGAAAAACAAACAATTAAGTTCTTAACAGCCTTTAACTTTACAGCTTGCGGTAACAGGTCAGAGCCTGTTAACGTTTCGCTGTAAATTCAGCAAAGAAACGTCAACAGCTGCATATAAGTAGTTGGCCAAATGGAATCGTATATTTCTGGCTAAGTGGGCAGTTACTATGCAAGGCGCAACGTAGGGAGCATAGCCGTAGCTATGTGACCGGAGTTGCAACGCCGCAGAGTGACTGCCCACTTAGCCAGAAATATATGATTTCATTTGGTTAACTACTTACCGTTTTCGGGTAGTTACCATGTCCATTAACCCCTCACATTGCCCCTGTGGCTGTGGAAAAACATTCACCGAATGTTGCAAGCCTTATATTCAAGGGAAGCCAGCCCCAACAGCTGAAGCATTAATGCGTTCCCGTTATACGGCTTACACACTGAGCAATATTCCCTACCTGGTTGCCACAACACACCCCGGGCAACAGGAAACCATCAAGCAACAGAAAGTCTACCAGCAATCAAACGGTACACTGTGGCAAAAGCTCGAGATTGTCGGTACAGAGGCAGGACAAGCGGCGGATCAATCGGGCATGGTTGAATTCAAGGCCTGGTTCAGGGAGTCACTCTCAGGCCCTGAACAAGTTCACCATGAACGCTCTTCTTTTATTAGAAAAGAAGGGCTCTGGTATTTTGTCTACCCCAAAATAGCACTGGTCAAAACAGAAAACACTGGCAGAAATGATCCCTGCCCCTGCGGCAGTGGCAAGAAGTATAAAAAGTGCTGCGCACAATAAAGACGATAACCTCTCCGAGCTATCATAAGTACTTACCGAGAATCAATAGACAGAAATCAAAGAAATCAACACGTAAACATGGTAGCATCACCTACCTCATCAGGTTGCTTCGACAAACGTAATAACCTGACAGGCAAATTCTCGGCTTGCCATTCATGGTTAAGCGAGTCAAACCAGTCAGGGGACAACATGGAAATGCTGTCCGGACTGAATATAACAGCCATGAACGAGAAGTACGGTTCAGAAGCGATCAGGTCTGCCCGGGGAACTGACCCGAGACCCGCCAGAGCTGATGTTCACTGCCCACCTCTTGTTGTTGCCATGGTAAAAAAAGCTCAAATCAAGAGGACTGACAATGACCATTTGCAAAAAACTGGGACTTGCCATTCTGGGGGCAGGCTTTGCAGCTATCTCCTCCACTGCCAGTGCAGCCCCATCCAGCCAGCAGTTTGTCACCATTGGTACCGGCGGTGTCACCGGCGTTTACTACCCAACCGGTGGCGCTATCTGCCGCCTGGTGAATAAGGGACGCAAAGAGCATGGCATCCGCTGTTCGGTAGAAAGTACCGGTGGTTCTATTTACAACCTGAACACCATCCGTGCCGGTGAGCTCGATATGGGTATCGTCCAGTCGGACTGGCAGTTTCACGCCTACCGGGGAACCAGCGCTTTTGAACAGCAAGGTGCCAACAAGGACCTGCGGGCGATTTTCTCGGTACACCCGGAAGCCTTTACCATTCTGGCCAGGGCAGATGCCAACATCAGCACGTTTGAAGACCTGAAAGGAAAGCGCGTCAACATCGGTAATCCGGGCTCCGGTCAGCGTGCTACCATAGAACAGCTGATGAAACTGTATGGCTGGACACACGACAGCTTCTCCCTGGTTTCCGAGCTGAAAGCAGCCGAACACGCCAAGGCACTCTGTGACAACAAGATTGACGCCTTTGTCTATACCGTTGGCCACCCATCCGGATCTTTCAAGGAAGCCACCACTTCCTGTGATACCGTACTGGTCTCTGTCGCAGGCGATAAAGTCAACCAGTTGATCAAAGACAACCCGTACTACCGCACTGCGACCATCCCCGGTGGCATGTATAAGGGCAACGATCAGGATGTCCAGACCTTCGGTGTGGCGGCAACCTTTGTCTCCTCCACGGCGGCCAGCGAAGCAGCTGTCTACCAGATGACCAAGGCCGTATTTGAAGATCTGTCCACCTTCAAAAAACTGCACCAGGCGTTTGGCACTCTGAAGAAAGAAGAAATGGTGTCTGATGGCCTCAGCATCCCGCTGCATGAAGGTGCCAGGCGTTACTATCAGGAAGCAGGTCTTCTCTGAACTTTTTTCCCTGATCCGGGAAGGTGTAGCAACACCTTCCCAAATGCAGGTTGTCATCATGCAGAGTGCTGCCTGAATTCTGCATGATGACCTATACAGCCCTCACCCAACCCGGGCACAGGGCTGCATGGGGAAGCAGTGTCGTCTTTTGTTACCTCATGGATATTCCGCTTCCCCCCCATTTTTATAAGGCCATGAGCCATTGGCTGAAGAATGCATCATTTCCAGAGCGCATAACTTCAATAACAACAGGTATATTATGGAAGCAGTAAACAGCGCCAAGCTGAATAATTCAACAGCAGGCTCCACCAGCTCTGCTGAACAAATGGTTAACCAGTCCGAACAGGGTGGCCGCCAGCCCATTGGCAAATCCAGACTGGTATTACTGGGCACAGCCCTGAGCTGGTCACTGTTTCAGCTGTGGAATGCATCACCTCTGCCGTATATTTTCAATGTTGGCATATTTAACGATGGTCAGGCCCGGGCAATCCATCTCGCCTTTGCCATTTTCCTGGCATTTATTGCCTTCCCTGCCAGGAAAAAATCGTTTACCCATCAGGTGCCCGTGACTGACTGGCTATTTGCACTGACTGGCAGCTTCTGTGCCGCCTACCTTTATATTTTTCACCAGGCGCTGGCGACCCGTGCCGGGGCTCCCGTTATCCTGGACCTGGTCACGGCCGGTGCAGGTATGCTGCTTCTGCTGGAAGCAACCCGCCGGGCACTGGGGCCGCCACTGATGGTGGTTGCGGCGGTTTTTATCACCTATGCCTTTGCCGGCCCTTACATGCCGGATGTGATTGCTCACAAAGGTGCCAGTCTCAACAAGGCGCTGTCACACTTCTGGATCACCACTGAAGGTGTCTTTGGTGTTGCCCTGGGTGTATCCACCAGCTTTGTTTTCCTGTTTGTTCTGTTCGGTTCACTGCTGGAAAAGGCCGGTGCCGGTAATTACTTCATTCAGGTAGCATTCTCTCTGCTGGGCCATCTTAAAGGCGGGCCTGCCAAGGCTGCTGTCGTGTCATCCGGCCTGAGCGGTGTGGTGTCCGGCTCGTCCATCGCCAATGTGGTCACCACCGGAACCTTCACCATCCCCTTGATGAAACGGGTCGGCTTTCCTGCTCACAAGGCCGGTGCCATTGAAGTTGCCGCCTCCACCAATGGACAACTGACGCCGCCTATTATGGGCGCTGCGGCGTTCCTGATGGTGGAATATGTTGGCATCTCTTATATCGATGTTATTCGCCACGCCCTGTTACCCGCCGCGATTTCCTACATTGCCCTGTTTTATATTGTCCATCTTGAAGCCCTGAAAGCAGGCATGCAGGGATTGCCAAGAAGCGTCACCCGCACAAAGACTCAGGCACTGATGTCATTCACGGGCTCGTTTGCCGGACTCTGCCTGCTGGGCGCTGGCGTCTATTACGGTGTTGGCTGGACCAGACAGTATATGGGAGAGCACGCCCTCTGGATCATCACGCTGGCATTGCTGGCCAGTTATCTGATACTTCTGAAAGTGGCTGCCAGGCAACCTGATCTCATCAACAATATTGAAGAGGATATACGCAGTACTCCGGTGCCCGGACCAACCATCAAGCGCGGTCTCTATTATTTGCTGCCCCTGGTGGTGTTACTGTGGTGTCTGACCGTTGAACGCTACTCCCCTGGCCTCTCTGCCTTCTGGGCAACCCTGGTCATGGTTTTTATTACGCTGACCCATAAAACCCTGATTGATCTGTTCCGCAAGGAGCAAACCACCACACATCTCAAAGAGGGCTTTCTGGATCTGTTGGACGGCATGACCACCGGGGCCCGCAATATGATCGGCATTGGTGTTGCCACTGCAACCGCCGGTATTGTTGTGGGTGCAGTCACGCTGACCGGTGTTGGTCTGGTAATGACCGAGTTCGTGGAATGGATTTCTGCTGGCAGTATCATTCTTATGCTGCTGTTCACCGCCATTATCTGTCTGGTGCTGGGCATGGGGCTGCCAACCACCGCTAACTATATTGTAGTGTCCACCCTGATGGCACCGGTTATCGTAACCCTGGGCGCACAGCATGGACTGATCGTGCCTCTGATTGCGGTCCATCTGTTTGTCTTCTATTTCGGTATTCTGGCGGATGATACTCCGCCTGTGGGTCTTGCTGCTTTTGCCGCTTCAGCCATCGCACAGTCGGACCCGATCAAGACCGGTATCCAGGGCTTCACCTACGATATCCGCACCGCTGTTCTGCCATTTATGTTTATCTTTAATACCGAGTTGCTGCTGATCGGCGTTGACAGCCTTGCACAACTGGCGATTGTCGTCTTTGGTGCCATTGCAGCCATGCTGGTGTTTGCCACCGCAACTCAGGGTCACTGGTTAGTGAAAAACCGCTGGTACGAAACCCTGGGCATGCTGCTGATCGCCTTCACCCTGTTCAGGCCTGACTTCTGGTGGGACAGGATTTACCCTCCCTATGAAACCCATGAAGGTCGTAACATTGTTGCCCAGGTTGAAGCACTGCCGAACCAGGCTGATGCACGCCTGTGGGTAGCAGGAGAAACCCTGGAAGGTAAATCGGTTAATCAGATGGTTATTCTTCCCGCTGGCGACCGGGCCACGGCTGATGACCGGTTCCGCCACATGGGGCTGGAGGTTCTGGTTGATGGGGATAACCTGATCATCGATATGGTTGACTTCAACAGCGAAGCCCAGCAGGCCGGTATTGATTTTGACTGGCAGATTCATCGTCTGGAAGTTCCGGCAGAGCGACTGCCAAAACAACTGACATGGATACCCGCCTTTATTCTGTTGTTGTTGATTTTCCTTGGACAAAGACGCCGACAGGGCCAGTGCAGCTAAGGAATTGTCTTTAATAAGTTCCCGATTTCCGTTCACCCTGAGCTTGTCGAAGGGTCGTGCCACCGAACTTCGACAAGCTCAGTCCAGTCAGGCAATAAAAATAGGGAAGTTATTTCCAGACAACTCCTTAGGAATTGTCCCGAAATAATTTCGACATTTTGAACTCGATCTCCGTTCATCCTGAGCTTGTCGAAGGGTGATTGGCACAATACATGAGGCCGGAGTTCACGCCCTTCGACAGGCTCAGGACGAACGTAGTTTTGAAGCTCAGAAATGTGCAAATTATTCCGGGGCAATTCCTAAGACATAAAATCAGCAGAGTAAGTTCCAAAAAAAACAGAATTTTTAACAAGAAGATCGTCGTTAAAATCAAAAAGTCAGGCACGGAACCAATTTTCACCAGGCAGTGATCGTTTATCTGGAATGCAAGCAATGGCAACGACTAACATCTGGCAGCAATTCAAGGCTCTGATACCGAAGGATGTTCGGATCGTGGCCAATATTACCGCCAAAAATGGTAATAGCACCTGTCAGGCAGAGCTTCGGGATGGTTTGGTGATTACGGTTAAGGAAGAGTCTGTAAACGTTGGTGAAAAGGCGTTTATTCTGGATGGCGAGATAAAAGGTACAGCGCCGAATTTGGCGGAGTATGAGGTGGAGGTTTGAAATAATCAAGAATCGGTTCTTCTCGCAATTTTATTGCTCACTGTAGAAGGCAGCCCGTTTTAGGCTGTATAGCGTTCAAGCAGTTCCTTGCACGCTATGTGGTCAATCGCCTCAGCAAAGTCGAGTGCCGTATAGCCCGACCTATCCTTCTCTCTGGCCAGAGAAGGGTCAAAGTTCAGCAATTTGTAGATGGCGTCTGTTTGGTCCCTTTCAACAGCTTTGTGGAGAGTCGTCCAGCCAGCAGCGTCAGAAGACTTCTCTTTGGCCAGAGAGGGGTCAATCTCCAGCAATATCTGGATGGCCTCTGTTTGGCCTTCCCAAGCAGCTTTGTGGAGAGCCGTTTCGCAACTTCTACGACTCTTCTCTTTGGCCAGGGAGGGGTCAATCTCCAGCAATTTCCGGATGGCCTTTGTGCAGCCCCATCTAGCAGCTGTGTGGAGAGCCGTTTCGCAATCACCAAGATCCTTCTCTTTGGCCAGGGAGCGGTCAATCTCCAGCAATTTCTGGATGGCCTTTGCGTGGTCGTTTGCAGCAGCTATGTGGAGAGCCGTTTGGCCATAACGATCCTTCTCTTTGGCCAGTGAGCGGTCAATCTCCAGCAATTTCGCGACGGTCGCTGTATGGCCTTGAGAAGCAGCTGCGTGCAGAGCCTCAATGCCCAGGGAGCGATCACTGGTCAGCAATGCCTTGACGGCCATTGTGTGGCCATTCATTGCCGCTAATTGGAGAGCCGTTTTGCCACAGTTATCTTTCTCTTTGGCCAGGGAGCGGTCAAAGTCCAGCAATGTCTGGATGGCCTCCGTGTCGCCTTGACGAGCAGCTAAGTGGAGAGCCTCAATGTTCAGCAGCTTGACGGTCTCTTTGTGACCATTCATTTCCGCTAAGTGGAGAGCCGTATTGCCATCGTTATTCTTGATATTGACGCGAGAAGACCAGTCCAGCAACTTTTTGACGGACTCTGCACAGCCGTTTTGAGCAGCAAAGTGAAGAGCCGTTAAGCCTTTGCTATCAGTGGCATTGATGTTAGCCCCAGCCCCGAGCAAGGCTTCTAAACATCTGACGCTATTATTCTCAGCAGCAAAGTGCAAAGGTGTATAGCCATCCCGATTGGTGGTGTTAACATTCCACCTGTGAGTCAGAAAAAATAAATCGTTATAAGAATCACTGAATCCTTCCATAAAACCCGGCAAAGATGCGGATATGCCACCGGAAATAACATTCATGATCGTCGAGAATGCTAATTTTATAATTCTCCATTTTTGCTGATCTCGACCTGCCCACTGATCAACCAGAGTTTTCACGCATTGGTAAGCGTTATTTTTAGAAGCAATATGCAAGGGGGTGTTACCTTTCTCAAGATAAATTGCGTTGCCCCTTTTTTTCCCGATATTTTCACCTTTGTTATGTGCCAGGGCTGATGTAGCAAGGCCTAATAATACCGAACCTGATAATACTGAAATAGATGCAATGATATGAGGGAAAGCTGAAAGATCCCGAGAAGATAGCAGAGATCCGAAACCAACCATCGACATCACCGTCCCCATAGG
>NZ_PJPV01000025.1 GCF_002864045.1 Endozoicomonas acroporae | reverse complement strand
ATGACTGACAAGTTTGCCCGGGAAGTCTGTTAGAATCCCGGTTAAGTAGCTGGCCATATGAAATCATATATTTCTGGCTACTTGGGCAGGTGCTATGCGAGGCACAACGGAGGGAGCATAGCCGTAGCTATGTGACCGGAGTTGTAACGAAGCAAAGTGCCTGAACAAGGAGTCAGAAATATATGATTTCATATGGTTAGCTACTTAAGTTCGACTCAGTAATTTCAATGGCCCTATATCATGACGATCCACATTTCCCAGCCCGACGATAAACCCGCCTTCATATCGTTTGATGAACTCGCCAGTCATCTGGCAGAGCAGAGTCATCCATCAGAGATTCATGGCTACTTATGCGGCCTGTTTTCCGCCGGTGCTCATCCGGGCCTTGAGAAATGGCTGGAGCAGCTTGCTGAGCAGATGGGTGACCAATCGATTGATGAACCTGCAAGGCAGTTATTAAGCCAGTTATTTCTGCATACTCAGAATGAGCTGAACTCTGGTAGTCTGGCGGCAACACTGTTGCTTCCTGATGATGATGAAGCGCTTGGGCTGAGGACGCAGTCACTTGGAATATGGTGCCAGTCATTTATCTCTGGCTTTGGTCAAGGGCTGGACAGTCGTCAGGTCAGTGAGATGGTGGAAGAAGTGCTCAGGGACTTTGCCGAAATCAGCCTGATAGAAACCGCAGAAGAGAGCGAAGAATCTGAAAAACTGTATGTTGAAGTGAGTGAGTTTGTTCGTTTGGCCTGGCTGAATGTCTATGCAGAGGTTTGTGGTTTGCCCGAGCTGCCCGACGATGATGGAAGTTCTGGACAACGTGCTGTAAAACAAGGCGCTGCCAAAACCCTGCACTGAGCAGAGTTCCACAAAATCATGGTGGAGGCTGAAACGTGAAAAATTCTACAGACAAGATGGATTTCGATGTTTTGGTGATTGGTGCCGGGCTGGTGGGAGCCAGTCTGGTCTGTGCATTGGAACAAGTGGTTATCAAGCAGGGGTTGAGGCTGGCGATGGTGGAAACCCATGACCTGAGTCAGCCAAGAGATATTCCGCCGAGTTTTGATGCCCGTGCCTCGGCGCTGTCCTGGGGAACCTGTTGTATTTACCAGCAGCTTGGACTGTGGCCGAATCTTGTGGATCAGGCTCAGGCCATTACCGATGTTCATGTGTCTGATCGGGGCCGTTTTGGGGTTTCCCGCTTGCGGGCTTCTGATGAAGGTGTCCCGGCACTGGGGTATGTGGTCAAGAATCATGTGCTGGGTGATGTGCTTTTGCAACGGTTAGAGGGTTTCCAGAAGCAGGGCAGGGTGACCATGTTCAGTCCTGATAGGGTAGCAAGCCTGAGCCCTGTTCCCGGAGGTATGAAAGTTCAGCTCAGGCACTCAGAGATTTCTGCCTCGCTGGTGGTTCTGGCTGATGGAGGCCGCTCAGGGTTGATGGATCAGCTGGGAATCGGTCTGCAGCAGTGTGACTATCATCAGCAGGGGATCATTGCCAATATTGCCCTTGATCGCCCTCACAACGGTATGGCCTGGGAGCGCTTTGCCGGTCAAGGTCCGATGGCACTGCTTCCGTTAACCGGTGATCACCATTTTGCGCATCGGGCAGGGCTGGTGTGGACGTTACCGGATGTGGAAGCCGATTCACTTTATTCTCTGGCAGATGATGATTTTCTGGTGTTATTACAACAGCGGTTTGGCTATCGGGCCGGGCGGTTTATTGCCGTGGGTAAGCGGGACAGATATCCGCTCACCATGCGCATCGCCAAAGAGCAGGTAAGGCCGGGACTGGTTATTTTGGGTAATGCTGCTCATGCCATACATCCAGTGGCAGGTCAGGGTTATAACCTTTCTATTCGGGATACCGTGGCTCTGGCAGGCAATATCTCGGACTCATTGGAACGCAAAATCTCCGTAGGAGATCTTGGTCGGTTGCAGGAATACTGGCAACAACAGTTGAGCGACCAGAGTCTGACCAGCCAGTTTTGTGATGGCCTGGTGCGCCTTTTCTCACGGACTGACACGGCCTCGGTACTGTCCCGGAATCTGGGATTGGTGGCGCTGGATTATTGCCATCCGGTGAAGTCAACATTCACCCGCAGGGCCATGGGATTATAAACCGGCGGGACCTAGGGCCTGTTGACGTTTCGTTGCGTGCTCAGCGTATCAGGGCGCTCCTATGACGAGGCGCGGCATTGCAGGAAGGCTGGTTGCCTTTCAAAATGCCGCAACGAAGTCATAGGGGCGCCCTGATACGCCCGAAGGGTGGCTCAGAAAGGCGCCATCTGCTTTGTCAGACTTGCTTGGCGTAGAATAACTACGCGCTGCGCAAGTCTTTCGCGCATATGACGCCTTTCTGAGCCACTGAGCACGCAACGAAACGTCAACAGGCCCTACAGTCTCCCGTACCTTTGAATCTGGGAAATAGGGATCAGAAATGCAGACAATTGACGTCATTATTGTCGGGGGAGGTATGGTGGGGGCCTCTCTGGCCCTGGCGCTTGCCCGATCTGGTATGCAGACGGCACTGGTTGAGCAGCAGACATTGCAGCCCGGTTCGCTTTCGATGAATGATCCCTGGCAGCCCAGGGTCAGTGCCTTGACGGAAGCATCAATAAAACTGCTGAACTATCTGGGTGCCTGGGAAGGAATCATTGCCCAGCGGGCCTGTCCTTACACTCACATGACCGTCTGGGATGGAGAGGGTACGGGACAAGTTGAGTTTGACGCAAAATCGCTGCCACAAAAAAGTCTTGGCTACATTGTCGAAAATGACGTGATTCGCAACGCATTGTTGCAACAGCTGGCCAGCTCAACCGTGCAGTGTTTTGATCAACAGACCACCCTTGAATACAAACTGTCCGGCCAGGGCGGTGAAATAGTTCTGGAAAATGGTGACGTGCTCGGTGCTCCTCTGCTGGTGGCTGCGGATGGCGGTGAGTCGCGTTTGCGACAATTGTCTGGCATTCCGGCAAATCAGATGGACTATAAGCATCATGCGCTGGTCACCACCGTGGAGACAGCGCTGTTTCATCATCACACAGCGAGACAGGTGTTCCTGGATTCCGGCCCATTGGCATTTCTGCCCCTGCAAAGTCAGGGAGAGCGGCATTATTGCTCAATTGTCTGGTCCCTTTTACCGGCAGAGGCAGACCGGATAGAGGCCTTGAGTGACGATGCTTTCTGTCAGGAACTGGCGAGAGTTTTTGAGCATCGGGCGGGCAATATTCTGAAGGTTGATCAACGGTTCCGCTACCCACTGCGTCAACGGCATGCCCGGCAGTATCATCGACAAGGTGTGGTTCTGGTGGGCGATGCTGCTCATACTATTCATCCTCTGGCGGGGCAGGGGGTGAATCTGGGCTTTATGGATGTGGCCGTGCTTGTGGATGAGCTGATCAAAGCGGCCAGTCGCGAGGATGACTATTTTGCCGCGCACGTTCTGGATCGCTATCAGCGTCGTCGCATCGGACATAACTCGTTGACAATGGCGGCCATGACTGGCTTTCAAAATCTGTTCGGGGCCAATGACCTGGGCATTCGCTGGATAAGAAATACCGGGCTCAGTCTGACCAATCGATTCCCATTCATTAAGAATATGATTGTGGATCAGGCCTCCGGGTTATCAAAGGATATTCCCGGGTTTCTTCAGTAAATCTCAACCAGTCTCTCGATTTTTTCCTATCCTGTCTGCTGGATGTAATTATCACGCAGGCAGGGTATGAAACTTCAGTCTGATATTAAAAAAAGAGGCTTGGTCTTTGGTGTTGTATTTGCCATGTGTTTGCTATCTATCCGTTCTGATGCAGCGGATATTGAGTCGGCATTAGCTGCTCCCGCTGATTACCTTATCAGCCTTGTCAGGCACGGCGACCGTTCTCCCAGGGATCTTGGGGGAATGACCAAATACTGGCCAATGGGGCCCGGGCAGTTAACGGCTGCTGGCCTTCAGCAGGAGTACCTTTTGGGGCAGACAATCCGGAGATACTATTTTTCTGAAACCCTCCCCGATTCCTGGTCACCCAAAGTCAGTCAACATTTTGCCAAAGGTCTGGATCGTACCATTCAGAGCGCCAGTGCCTTATTGCTGGGGTTTTATCCTGAGCAGGTGGGTAAAACAGGCTTGCCGGGGGGCATTCAGGTTCCCCCGGTTTATGCGTCACCTTTGGCCCATGATGATCTTTTTTCAGCACAAAGATTATGTCCGGGGTATCTTCATCGTGTTCAGGCGCTGGAAAAAAGTGCGGACTGGTTAAGAAAAAAAGAACAACACCGTGATCAGCTGGCTTTATGGCTTCAACTGAGTGAGCGTGAAGGTAATGGCGATCTCTACTCTTTTCTTCCCCTGATCGATCAAATTGCCATACATCGAATTCACCAGCTGCCAATGCCCGAAGGTATTTCAAATCAACAGGCGGTGGAGCTGGAGGAGTTATTACATTGGATCGTGAGCCGGATTGTGGCTAATTATGAAATTGCCCAGCTTATCGGTTCCCCTTTAGCCAAAGCGATGATCAGGGATTTCAAGCGTGTGCAGCAGTGTCTGCAAGAAAAAGGCAGTTGCCACTCCTGCCAGCGATGGACGCTTTACTCCGCCAGTGACAGTAACTTATTGGCGATCATGACCATGCTGGGTGCGCCATCCGACAAAATGGTGGATTATGCAACACACTTTGGCGTCCAGCTTAACTGGAATGATGGTCGCCCGGAAGTTGCCCTGTCGTTGAATCACCAGCCTTTTGCGGTACCCGGGTGTGCGGGACGCTGTTCGCTGGATCAGTGGCTGGTTTTGCTTGAGCAATCATTGCCTGATGACTGGGATTATTTGTGTGCCAGGGAGCGGGGTGGAATGAACTTTGAACCTTATATCCCCACGGGGAGTGTCGCTGCCCGTTAATTGCCGACCTCCTGTTGTGGGTGGAAACATTAATGTATTCAGGCTGTTACTGTTATTAATCGCTGTGCTCCGCAAACAGTAAAGCAACTCATGTCATTGGCCTTCAAAGGATAAGGGCATTATCAAGAGGTTAATAAAATCAAGTGCCTTCAGGGAAATCAGAAAAAAAACTGAACTATATTTAATCAGTTCCGTCAAAACTGTATTGAATAACAAGTTCATTAGTTTCTTTGAAGGAGTAATTAAATGCAGAAACATTTTCTGGCGGCAGTATTGCCAGTGGTTGCAATACTGATTGGTCTGCAAGGCTGTAATAAAGCCCATGAGTGTCCAGAGGTCACGACGGTAGTGTATGAAGACATGGCCGGTGTCGATCAGGGGGCTGAGTCCTATACCTGTAATAATCCAGACAAAACCAGCTTGCTTGAGCAGACATGGTGTGAAGCCAAAGACCAGTTCGAACAGCGTGGTCAATCCACCAGTTCGGATGATTTTCTGGTCTATATCAACGGATTTCGTGAGGGATATGCATTGGCCAGCCAGGCGGCTGACAGTCGATTGGGCCTTGGTGGTGATATCGATAGCCTATCTGATACTCCCTATGACATGGGCTATCGTGACGGTTATTTTGCCGTTATGGAGGCAATGGGCATTGTAGAGTATAACTGTGCTTCAGCAGACTTGATGAGTGAGTATAAAGATCGCTGGTGCGAAGCTGCCGATGCTTATCGGAACACCGGTGCTGGCAGTGATAACAATCCGTTTGTCAGGGGGCGGTTTATTGATGGTTATATGACCGGAGGGCGTGTTGCCTTAACGGTTCCTACCTCAATGGAGGCATTTTTTGGTGGCGAGAATCCTGAGGGTAAACAGCCTGCCGTTGTTCAGCCATCCGGTGAGTTGAGGAGCACAGAGCTGGCTTTCTACCGGGGCTTTGATGTCGGTTACAAGGCAATGATTGATAGTATTCGGGATTCCATTAATCAGGTCATGCAACAGATGCAAATTCCCAACAATATGGATTTTCCTGAAGGGTTGATGCCTCCGCCTCCCGGGCAATAACTGTCTGGTTTTCCGGCAGTTATGGTTATCAGCCGGGTACCTGGTGGTGCCCGGCTTATTAAGGAACTGGTCCTCGAACAAGCGATTTTGTGTCTGAAAACGATCAATTTGCTGATTTCAGTGACATAGGTGAAGAATTTGGATAGCCCACTTCTTAGAAAACTAACCGTAATTTAGCCTTGTTCTATAACCTTTGTGAGAGAAGGTTGCTAAACTGAGAGGTGCCTTCTTTTAACGATTAGTCTTAATAAGAAACACAAAGGTTTGAGCAATGCATAAGGCTGTGTTCTCCGTAAAACTCAATTCTGAGCAAGTTCTTCAGTTCTATAAAGGGCAGAAGCAATCTGTAAGAGTTCGCACTGAATCGGGCCAGAGTATGAGTATTCCCTATGACATCATGCTGAAATTTGTCACCAGAGAGGGAATTTATGGTCGTTTTGAAATTTCCTATGGCGATGATGGCAAGTTTCTGGATCTTATCCGTCTAACCTGATTCTGAGAAACTCTGATACGCGGCTCCATGGCAGCAATCCCTTAGGATGGCTGCCAGTTTTTGTGCAGCAGGGCCAATATAGCTGAGGTCAGGAATTACCAGGTACAGCTGTACATTCCGATTATTACTGAGCCGGGTATCTAATTGTCTGATCACGCCTGCTTCAAGCTCCTGCTGAATATGGTGGGTTGGTAGCCATGCAAACCCAAGCCCCTGTTTCACCAGTCTTATTGAAGAGCTGATGGTGGACTGGCTTTTGAAAATCACCTCGGAAGCCTGGGCAAAGCAGCCATGTTCTACCACTGCCTGAAGCATACGCCACTGATCGAGTGTTGCCTTTGACATTTTGCAGGTCTCTATATATCCAAAAAATCGATACATTCATGCAGTATTTTGAACTTTTCTTTCGTTAGATTCGACGATAAATTCATACATTGGATACAACCATCAAGTTAATAACAATAGTGATCTGAAAAGGTGGGAAGCATGGCTAAATTACTCCAAATCAACAGCAGCCTGTTCGGTGAACATGGGCAGTCAACCCAACTGTCACAGAAGTTTGTTGAGCGATTTCTGACAGCGAACCCTGATACTCAGCATCAGGTAAGAGACCTGGCTAACCAGCAGATTCCCCATCTGGATGCGGAAATCGTGATGGGTTTTGGTATCCCTGAGGACCAGAAAAACCATCGACAGGCTGAAATGACAGCGCTTTCTGATCAGTTGATTGAGGAAGTAAAGACCGCTGATATTCTGGTAATAGGCTTGCCTATGTATAACTTCAGCTTGCCTTCAACCCTGAAATCCTGGTTCGACTTTATTGCCAGGGCAGGGATCACATTTAAATATACCGAGCAGGGACCGGTCGGTCTGGTGGAAGGTAAGAAGGCTTACATTATGGCCGCGCGAGGTGGTCAGTATCAGGGGACTGATCTCGATACGCAAACGGCGCTTGTTCGCCAGTTTCTTGGCTTTATCGGTATCCGGGATGTTGAGTTTGTTTATGCGGAAGGGCTTAACATGGGGGATGATATTAAGGGCCAGTCAATCCATGATGCAGAAGCAACAATGGACCATCTTGTTGTAGCTTGATGGGTAAATTCTGAAGCTGGATGCCGCAAACGTAACGATACGTTTGCGGCGTATTGTCAGGCAGCAGTGATGATCAGATACTTTTCCATCAGCTCATCCTGAGTTTCTTCGCAGTCCGGGTTCTTCGGAATACAGTCTACCGGGCAGACCTGTTGGCACTGAGGTTCATCATAATGGCCAACGCACTCTGTACACAGTAGTGGATCAATCTCGTAAATTTCTTCCCCGGGTGAAATAGCACTATTCGGGCATTCCGGTTCGCAGACGTCGCAGTTAATGCAATCGTCAGTAATCATTAAAGCCATAGGCTCCTGGCTACCTTTCAGCTTGTAAAAACAAATGAATAACGGACAGTATCTCAGTTTCCGTTGAACTTATCTGTCAGTGCTTTCTGAACACATGGTGATACAAACTTGGAAATATCCCCATTCAGAGAGGCTATTTCCCGAACCAGTGTAGAGGAAATATAGGAGTATTGCTCTGCTGGTGTCAGAAAAAGGCTTTCCACTTTGGGTGCCAGCACTCGGTTCATATTGGCCATCTGAAATTCATATTCAAAGTCAGAAACGGCTCTTAACCCCCTGAGAATAACCTGGGCCTGCTGCTCTTCCACAAAACTGGCAAGCAGAGAGCTGAAGCCGGTTACCTGAACATTTGGCAGATGAGCGATGGATTCTTTGGCCAGACTGACCCGGGTTTCCAGATCGAACAATGGCTTTTTCTTGGGGCTTTCAGCAACGGCAATAACAATGGTATCAAACAGCTTGGCCGCTCTTTCAACAAGATCCATATGACCTTTGGTAATAGGATCAAACGTACCAGGATAGATTACCTTGATCATTAAAAATGACTCTCCGGCCACAAATCCAACAACAGATCAGAGATACAAAACATTTCAGGAGTTCTGCGGTTTACCAGAAAACTGTCTTGTTTTGCTGGACAGACTCCCGTTGACGTCATTCACTGATCTGCGAATATGGCGACCTTTTTTTAGTAAAAGGGCATGTTAACGAAATAGTCAAAAGGGTTCAAATGATCAGCGTTCTGGGGCACTTAATGTTGAGGATATGAGAAATTTCAGAAGTTATGCGTTTATATAGTCATGGCGCTGGAATGGTTATTAAGTGTACAGATTCATGTTAAAAGTCTGAGAATGTTAAACTGCAATGCGAACTTAAACAGTGGGTAGCGCAGACGACTGGATTACCCTGACTGACATTTTATCTCTTTATTCAGCTTGACAAGCCCTGGCCAAGGCCTTGCCACAGCACGATGAACGCGCTCCTGTTTGTCAAACGTTTGTCAAACATAGTCTGTCTGTGAACCCGGGCAGAAGGCAGGGCACGCTATCCCCGTGCTTGATTTCTTCTCGGCGATGTCAGGTTGTAAAAATACTGGAAGGTCACTCTTAATGGCGTCGCCTGATAACAGGAATGAGTACATTGGTTCCGGCTGGGACTGAACAGGCGTTGTGTAGTTAGAGTTAGCATCTAAACTTTCTGCTCCCAATAATAAAGGTGGTGCCGATGGTAGCTTAAGGCTCTGTTGCTGCCCATTGGCAAGGGAGCCCTGTCTGGTACAGGTGGTGATCTGTCGCTGCCGAAGCTGGACGCACTCGCAGCCATAGCAGGCAATAAGAACACCGGTGGTGAGGGCTGCACCAGCACCAGCGCCAGCATATGCACGCCCATAAACCAGTTTCGCCGCAGTGAACGCAACCTATGAGACCACCAAAGGCAGCAGAGGGCAATGAGCTCATGACAATCGGGCAGCCATAGTTGTTAGAGGAGTCATCTGGACAAGTACAGGTGTAATCCGATGCCCGTTGGGCCAAATGTTTCATGGTTGTCAACGGTAAAGTCAGTGCATTACATGGATTCATGTTGCGTATTTCCTCAAAATAGTAGTTGCTTTCAACCCATGCTCTGTTGGCAATAAAGCTGACAGCAAATTGTTACTGACTACTAGACTGAATTATTTCGCAAAAGTTCCTATGTCCTCAGGTTCAGTGAAGAGACGTACCAGAACGTCTGAACCAGTTTTTGCAAGGCCGCTGGCAAGCGGCCCCTAAGTCTGAGACAGGGTCTATTTCCGGCCGGAAAGGAAACCCAGCATTTTTTTCTGCAGCCAGCCACCATAAGGCGGGTAGATCATTTTAGTGCTGTTCAGCTTGCCTTTGGTTAACACCGACTTGGCCTTGGAGAATGTCAGGAAGCCCTCATGGCCGTGGTAGTGTCCCATGCCTGATGGGCCAATGCCGCCAAACGGCATATCTTCAACAGCGACGTGTAACAAACACTCATTAATACAGACACCGCCAGAGTGGGTCTGTGTCAATACGGCTTGCTGATTGTTTGTATCAGAACCGAAGTAGTAGAGTGCCAGGGGCCTGGGCCGTTGCTGGACAAACTGAATGGCTTCATCAAGGCTATCGATGCCGATGACAGGAAGCAGCGGGCCAAAAATTTCTTCCTGCATAACGCCCATATTATCAGTTGGATTCTCAATTAAGTGGATGGGGATTCGACGGCTTCCGTCGTTAATTTCCTCATTACCCGGTGTGTGGATGGTTGCGCCCTGCGCTTTGGCATCAGCCAGTAATTTCAATAATCGCTGGTGGTGGCGGTCATTGATGATCGAGGTGTAATCATTATTTCCGTTGACCGTTGGGTACATTTTTCGAAAGGCGTTGAGATAGTGCTCGATAAAGGCTGCCTTCTGGTCATTTTTCACCAGAATATAGTCCGGTGCTACGCAGGTTTGACCGGCGTTCAGGGCTTTTGCGTAGCATACTCTTTCTGCCGCTTCCTGAATCGGGAAGTCGTTATCCACAATAACCGGTGACTTACCACCCAGCTCCAGGGTTACCGGGGTCAGGTTTTTTGCAGCGGCTCCCATGACATGGCGACCGACCGCTGTCGAACCGGTGAAAATAATGTGGTCAAAGTGCAGGCTGGTAAACTCGGTTGCCACTTGTGCGTCACCGCAAACGACGGTGACCAGATCAGCAGGAAATGTTTGCTCAATGATTCGGGCAACCAGCTCCGAGGTTTTTGGTGTGAATTCCGACATCTTGATCATGGCCCGGTTGCCGGCGGCAAGAATCGTCAGCAATGGACTTAGCGACAGGAACAGTGGGTAGTTAAAGGGCACCACAATACCGACCACGCCCAAGGGCTGGTACACGACTTTTGCTGAGGCAGGCAATAACTGAGGGTTCAGCTTTCGCTTGCTGGGTTGCATCCATTTTTTAAGCTGCTTGATCGTGTAATGGATATTGCCCAGGTTCGGTATGATTTCAGTCAGTGATGACTCACTTCTGGATCGGCCGCCAAAATCTTCATCCAAAGCGGACAGTAATGCGTCTTTATTGCTCAGCAATGCTTTCTTAAGGGCCTTCAGGCGATCCACCCGTTCCTGATAGCTGGGGTTGGGGTCTTGCAGAAAGGCTTTCTTCTGGGCAGCAAGCAGATCTTCCAGGGGAGGTGGGATTTGCCGGGTCACTTTCCTGTGCTCGGACATAATGGGTTCGGCAGCGGTCATTGTTGTTTCCCTCTTGGGTGCTAATGGTTGATTTAATAATTTTTATTGTCTTATTAGGGAGGCTTTCCCTCGTTGGTTGGGTGTACACCTGCATCTCTGATGCAGGCTCAACATAGAACTGAATAGCTGGACTATGGGTATGTTATTTTACATGTTTCAGAGAAGAGCGTATTGACTGTTTTCTTGTGTTGATAACGTGGACAAAAAGAAAGGCTCACGTAGAGCCTTTCCTGTATTTTTGTCTCAACTGATCAGGTGGACTGATTAGCAGATACGGTCAGCCTTGTAGTATGACTCGCCGGTATCGATGCCTGCATCAAACTCAGTCTGGCCGCTGCGGCTGGATGTCCTCAATGCTTCGCGGGAGGCAGCCGTTTCTTTAGGCAGCAGGTGGTCTACAGCTGCCTTTTCTTCTAACAGCTCCTGTTCAGTTTTCTTCATCATTGACTGACCGTAGTCGTTAATATGAAGGCTCTGAACAATCTGGTAGCTGCCAAATTCACAAACGACAGGGAAAGAGTAGTAGATGCCTTTGGCGACACCGTAGCTGCCATCGGAAATAATGCCCATGGATACAATACGACCATCGCTGCCCAGGGCCCAATCGCGCATGTGGTCCAGAGCGGCCTGCGCGGCGGAGGCGGCACTGGAGAGGCCACGCCACTCGATGATTTCGGCACCACGCTTCTGGATACGAGGAGTGTATTCTTCCTTGTACCATTGCTCGTCGATCATATCGATGGCGGCTTCATCACCCAGTACCTGGGCGTGGTGCAGATCAGGGTACATGGTTGGGGAGTGGTTGCCCCACACGCAGACACCTTCGATATCAGCAGGATTAACCCCCAGTTTGTTACCCAGGATGCCCTGTGCACGGTTGTGGTCCAGTCGGGTCATGGCGCAGAACTGGGATGGTGCCAGGTCGGGCGCATTGCGGGACAATATCAGACAGTTGGTGTTTGCCGGATTACCCACCACCAGGGCTTTAACATCACGGTTAGCCACTTCGTTCAGCGCCTTGCCCTGTTCGGCAAAGATAACGGCGTTGGCTTCCAGCAGGTCGGCGCGCTCCATACCCTTGGAACGGGGACGGGCACCGACCAGCATGGCGAAATGAATGCCACGGAAACCATCAAACGGATTGTCGTGCAGACTGATACCGTGAACCAGTGGGAAGGCGCAGTCTTCCAGCTCCATGGCAACGCCACGAAGTTTGTCCATAGCCTGTGGGATCTCAACCAGTTGCAGAATCACAGGCTGATCAGGCCCCAGCATTTCACCGGCAGCGATTTTGAACAGCAGAGAGTAGCTGATGTTGCCAGCTGCACCTGTGACCGCAATTCGTACGGGTTGTTTCATGGGGAACTGCTCCTTAGAGTTTTCAGGTTCTTGGATTAGCAATGCGTCCAGATCGCCATGAGCCATTCTTTATTGAAGCTTTTCGTGCTCTCTTGCACTTATTAAAAGTCATAAAAGAGACACCCGACCCATGGCCTGCTGAACATTAAGCCTGTGGATAATACAGCGTTCAGACGCACTGTTTATTTGATAAAGATCAGCCGCGCACAGATTACTGATATCATTTCGGTAAGTCCATATGTGAGACGTTGGTTATTGTTGTTTTTTCATGTACGACCAGAGGCTGAAGCTTACTTGTCCAGCGGTTTTGCACTTTTCCAGCTGCCAGTTCTCCGGGGTTGGTAAAGGGTTCAGCTCTTTCTCTACCTCAATGTAAATATGGCTGTTTTCATTCAGGTAACCATTGCTTTCCAGCAGCTGGCAAGCAGGCTCCAGCAGGTTCATCCGAAACGGTGGGTCCAGGAAAATCAGGTCAAAACCGGTTTCAGCCGGTTGGTTTAACCAGGTAAGGCTATCGCACTCAATCACCCTGGCACGCTCAGCTTTTAACAGTGTAAGGTTGCTCTTCAACGTTCTTGCGGCAACCGGACTTTTTTCCAGCATCACTGCTGAAGATGCCCCCCGGGAAAGCGCTTCCATGGACAGTGCGCCGGTACCACTGAATACATCCAGAACCCTGGCTCCCGGTGTCATCATGGCCAGCCAGTTAAATACTGTCTCTCTTACCCGGTCTGATGTGGGGCGCAAGCCGGGTACATTGGCTACGGGCAACTTACGACTGCGCCATTCACCCGCAATAATCCGCAGCTGTCCACCACCGGTATGAGCAGGGCCGGTGTTAGCACGTGATTCAGGATGCTTGGGATTTCGAGACTTGCGAGGCATTAACAGGCTCCAGCCGGGCAGGGGGGGCAACAGGGAGCGTAAGCATACTCGTTTCATCGCTTCAGGTCATGGAGTTACCAGTCATCCTGGTGTGTATAGACAGCAGAGCCTGGTGAAATACAACAAACCCGGAGAAAAGTGTCAGACTTCCAGTAGCCCGAAGTCGCCGTTTTTTATTGTGGATGGTTCCATTCGGGTTCATGAAAGATGGACTATTTTCCCTGAGAAAGTTCATTTCGTGACAGTCTGAATTAAGATAGGATTAGCGATTATCCATAGCCTGCATGATGGATTGTCATTGCGTTTCATTGCCTGTTACGGGGACTTCTCCGGCCAGGCTTCAGTTCGATGGCAATCCTGATAGGAGCCTGTCCGAGAATAGCGCCCGACTAGGCGTCCCCGTAGCGAGGATGGCAGAAAATTGAGGATAAAAATTTCGTTTTGTGAGGTGAATAGCGGGGCTATTTGCCGAACAAAACGGAATTTTTAGACCAATTTGCTGCCACCGCAGTAGGGCAGTCTATTCTCGGACAGGCTCCTAGTCATCAGGCGTTCCCACCAAGGTTATAGAAGTAGTCTATGTTCGGTTCGCGCAAAGACGATGAGAAAAAAGCCAAACGCAGTTTTTGGCCCTGGGGTCGACGTTCCCGGGATGAAGTTTCTGAAGAACAGTTAGAGGCAAAGGCTGAGCCTGAAGTAGAAGACGTTGTATCCACTGTAGAAACACCGGAAGTTTCTGCTGAGTCGGCTTCTGGGTCTTCAGCCGGTGTTGTTGACGTTGTGCCTGAGATAGTGCCTGAGGTTGTTCAGGGCACTGAAGATAAGCCTGTTCATCCTGAATCCGCTCATAAAGCACCTGAGGCTTCTGGCAAAGAAGTACCGGTTGTTGCTGCCCCTGAAATTCCCCGGGCTGCTGAGCCAGAATCACCGCCCGAAAAAACGCCGGTTGAGCCAGAGAACAAGTCTGAAGCCAAAGGTGGCTTCTTTGCCCGGATGCGTCAGGGGTTGAGCAAAACCCGTAACGTTCTGGTTGAAGGCGTTGCAGAACTGTTTATCGGTAAAAAGGAGATTGATGATGATCTTCTGGATGAACTGGAAACCCAGCTGCTGGTCGCCGATGTGGGCGTTGAAGCCACCACTGACATTATTGAAAAGCTGACCAGGAAAGTTAAGTACAAAGAGCTGGATGATGCGGATGCCCTGATGACTGCGCTGCAATCCGAGCTTGCTGATATTCTTGAACCGGCTGACCAGCCACTGGTTATCCCGAAACAGGACACCCCTTTTGTTATCCTGGTGGTGGGCGTTAATGGTGTGGGCAAGACCACCACGATTGGTAAGCTGGCCCGTAAGCTTCAGTCCGAAGGCCGCAAGGTTATGCTCGCGGCTGGCGATACATTCCGCGCGGCTGCGGTTGAACAGTTGCAGGTGTGGGGTGAGCGCAATGAGATTCCGGTGGTTGCCCAGCATACCGGTGCTGACAGTGCTTCCGTTATCTTTGATGCCTTCGAAGCAGCAAGAGCCCGCAATATCGATGTCCTGATTGCCGATACCGCTGGCCGCCTCCACAACAAGGATCATTTGATGGAGGAGTTGAAAAAGGTGAAGCGGGTGCTTGGGAAGCTGGACCCCGATGCGCCTCATGAAGTGTTACTGGTACTGGATGCGGGCACCGGGCAGAATGCCCTGAGCCAGGCTCGTCTGTTCCATGAAGCGGTGCAGTTAACCGGCATGGCCCTGACCAAACTGGATGGAACCGCGAAGGGCGGGGTGATCTTCGCGCTGTCCAAACAGATGAAACTGCCAATCCGTTTCCTGGGCGTGGGTGAGCAGATAGATGACCTGAGACCCTTCTCGGCTAAGGAGTTTGTTAAAGCGCTTTTTTCCCGGGAAGGTTGACATGACCTGCCATGAGCGGCAAATGTCGCTCATTAGAGTGTTGGTGACTTGAATAGCATCCAATAGATAGATTAAGGACAGCTGGATGATTCGCTTTGACGGTGTCAGCAAGCGTTACCCGGGAGGTCATGTTGGCCTTGAGCAGGTCAGTTTTCACCTGGAGCGGGGAGAGATTGCGTTTCTGACAGGCCATTCTGGTGCAGGAAAAAGTACCCTGATGAAGCTGATTATGCTTCTTGAGAGGGCCAGTGCAGGTCAGGTCTGGGTGGGAGGTCATAACCTGCGGGCTCTGAAGAACAGCCGGATTCCCTATCTTCGCCGCAACATTGGTGTGGTTTTTCAGGATCACCAGCTGCTGTTTGATCGTACTGTTTTTGAAAATGTCGCTTTACCACTGCTGATCGCAGGCTATTCTCCCAGTGATTGTGCAGGCCGGGTTCGCGCTGCCTTGGATATGGTCGGGTTATTAAGCAAGGAAAAGTTATTGCCAGTGGCCCTGTCCGGTGGTGAACAGCAGCGGGTTGGTCTGGCGCGGGCAGTTGTGAATCGCCCGGCTTTGATTCTTGCGGATGAGCCAACCGGAAACCTTGATCCGCAGTTGTCCACGGAAATCATGAAGCTGTTTGAGAACTTTAATCAGGTGGGTGTTACCGTGTTGATTGCCAGTCATGACCTGGCACTGGTGGCCCGGATGCGGCACCGTATTTTGACCCTGGATCATGGCAGGCTGGTTGCAGACCAGGAGGTTCAGTGAGTCTGTTCAGTAAGAACAACAGGCGACAGCAACATGGTCGTCGGCGCACAGTGGATGAGCAGGCGGGTATGGGCAAAACCGCTGGAAAGGGTGCGGGAAGCTTTGTTCCTAAAGAAGCCAATAAAGATGCCCATAAAAGAGGTGCCAATCGCCAGACCGTAGCAACCCTGACACTGCACTCTTTCGTTAGCCTGCATCGGCAGGTGGGCAGGGATGCACTGACCCGTCTGCTGAACAGCCCTGTGGCCAGTCTGTTAAACAGCTTGCTGATCGCGGTTGCCTTTTCCCTGCCGGTTTTACTGTTTGTTCTGGTGAGTAATGTGCAGGTGCTGGGGGCAGCCTGGGATGGGCAGCCCAAAATCTCAATCTACCTCAATCATGGGGTTAGCCAGAAAATTATCGATCAACGTATTGCGGATTATCGTCAAGACCCTCTGATTAAAGAAGTTGTCTACCTGTCACCGGAACAGGGGGTGAACGACTTTCAGCAAAAGGCCGGACTGCAGGATGTAATTAGCCAGCTTGGGTTTAATCCATTGCCGGGAGTGATTGAGCTGCTGCCTGTCAGTGAGGCTTCTTTTGAACAACTGGATGATGCCGTGGTCCATTATCAACAGATGGAAGGGGTTGACCAGGTTCGCCTGGACCGGCAGTGGGTACAGAGGCTGCAGGCAATTTTGACGATGCTTGAACGCTTTGCCATCATGCTGGGCGGGATTCTCGGGCTTACCGTGGTTCTGGTGATCAGCAACACCGTGCGCCTCAGTATTGAAAGCCGCCGTGATGAAATCAAAATTATCAGTATGGTGGGTGGAACCCGGGGCTTTATTGCCATGCCCTTCATCTATATGGGGATCTGGTATGGTGTGATTGGCGCTATTCTGGCTCAAGTGATTGTTTTTTCATTATTAGCTGTCCTGAGTCATGAAATGATGAATATTGCCGGACTGTATAATAGCGAGATGGTATTATCTGGCCCCGGTTTTGGCGTGTTGGGCGTTTTGTTGCTGGCCGGAATAGCGTTTGGTGTTCTGGGGGCAATGAGCAGCTGCTATCGACATTTTCAGGCTTTAGTACCTGACTAGGAGCCTGTCCGAGAATAGACTGCCCTACTGCGGTGGCAGCAAATTGGTCTAAAAAGTCGGAAATTTTTAGTAAATAGAATCACTATTCACTAAAATTTCCGACTTTTTATCCTCAATTTTCTGCCATCCTCGCTACGGGCGCTATTCTCGGACAGGCTCCTAGTCTGTGTAAAGTAAGAAAATGTCCTGTAAAGTCGATAGCGATTGTGAACCCAATTGTTGTTATTATTAGAATTCGTTTGAATTTCAGCTATTTTAACAGAGTCTAATTAAGAGGGTATCTTGACGGAGTCAGTTATGGGCACCAGTCTTCAACCAGTCGATATGTTAGTTCCTGGCCGCAATATTGATGCCTATGTTGCGTCAGTCAGCAGTATTGCTGTGTTGTCTGCTGAACAGGAAAAGACCCTTGCTGAGCGCCTCTTCTTTCATAATGATCTGGAAGCGGCTCGTCAGCTGGTCATGTCTCACCTTCGCTTTGTTGTTCACATTGCCAAAAGCTATTCCGGCTATGGTCTGCCACTGGCAGATCTGATTCAGGAAGGCAATGTGGGTCTTATGAAAGCGGTTAAGCGTTTTAACCCTGAAGTTGGGGTAAGGCTCGTCTCCTTTGCTGTGCATTGGGTCAAAGCGGAAATACACGAATTTATTCTACGCAACTGGCGCATTGTGAAAGTCGCGACCACGAAAGCGCAACGCAAACTTTTCTTTAACCTGCGCAGCGCTAAAAAGCGGCTGTCCTGGTTAACCAAAGATGAAGCGGATGCCGTAGCCAAAGATCTGGGTGTTGAAGCTAAAGTGGTTCGCGAAATGGAAAGCCGAATGGCTGGCCAGGATACTGCGTTTGATGGCTATGGTGACGATGATAGCGATACTGCTTATCAGGCACCTGCTTATTATCTGGAAGACCATAACTCAGACCCTTCTTCTTTGCTTGAAGATGCCGACTGGTCCGACAGTTCTATTTCCCAGCTGAGAAGTGCGCTGGCACAGCTGGACGAACGCAGTCGGGATATTCTGCAGAAGCGTTGGCTGGCAGAAGAAAAGGCAACGCTGCATGAGCTGGCGGACACCTATGGAGTATCTGCTGAGCGTATCCGGCAGTTGGAAAAGAATGCGATGAAAAAGCTGAAAGGCTCTATGGAAGCCTGATGCCGATTAAACGTTCTGGAAAAAGCCGCTACGCTAAATAGCGGCTTTTTTTATGAGGTTAAAAAATTCAGGGTGTTGACTTTTATCCACACCTGCGTAAAATGCGCCGCTCTTCCACGGGCTAACCTGAAACGGTAACCCACGGATCAGCAGAATGAATCATCATCGCTGACCGGGAAGTGCGGTTTGAAAGTGGGTTGTTTGGATTGAATGAAAAACAACCGGTTGACAAATCAAACTGGCGCGGTAAGATGCGCCTCCGCTGACAGGGCTTGAGAGCAACGTTAGCGAGTTGGAAAGCTTCTTTCTTCTTCTGAAAAATGATCGCTTGACAACGAAAGTCGCCACGGTAAGATAGGCGGCCTTGCTTTCGGTGGTCGGCTGGCAGTTGCCAGTGACCAGTTATGCAAAGCAAACGTTATTTAACAAGATATCAGACAATTCGTGTGGGCGCTTGTGC
>NZ_PJPV01000249.1 GCF_002864045.1 Endozoicomonas acroporae | reverse complement strand
TGTCACCCTTCGACAAGCTCAGGATGAACGGAGATCGAGTTCAAAATGTTGAAATTATTTCGGGACAATTCCTATGCAAGGCACAACGTAGGGAGCATAGCCGTAGCTATGTGACCGTAGTTATAACGCCGCACGACTGCATGGATGCAGGAGATAGAGCAACGCAGGAGCAGTTGCCGAGAGTGACTGCCCACTTAGTCAGAAAATACGATTTCATTTGGTTAACTACTTACTGCGCCAGGCTCGGCGCAGTACCTTTTATCTCTTCATCCTGAATAAATGCCTTCTGGCCAACACCCAAAGATTCACCATTGACGGTAATAACCGAACCATCCCGAAGCTCTGCCTGAGCCATTGCCGTTATTAGCGGTAATGGTGACAACAATGCGAACGCCTTCAGGAATCAGCGCCTTGAAACTGTTGCAAGATATTCGTGGATGCCATTGCTTGCATTCCGGATAAGCGTTCACTGTCTTGAGAAAATCGGTTCCGTACCTGACTTTTGTATTTAACGACATACGTCTTGTTAAAAAATTCTGTTTTTTGTGGAACTTACCCTGCTGATTTTTTGTCCTACTCAAAGTTTTGAGTCAAATAGCGGGCTAAAGTAATGAATGGTATCGGTGTAAACGCGGCAGATGTTCGCTTTAACTGTTCTTCTATCTGTATAAATGACGAACATATCAGAGGACAATTTGGTGGACACTCACTGGTGGAAACCTCTTGTAAACCGCAAGGTCACATTTTCCACCTGGGATGCATCACCCGACACCTTGACGAGCAGAGTGAAACAAGTCTTAATAAACGCCAATGCAGTGAATGCGAGCAAACGGCACTGCCACTGATTCGTAAGGACGAGGAAAGCGTTGATGACGACGAATCACCCTATTGTGAATCCCGAATGCTTAATGTCTGCCGTAGCGGTAATCTGAGCAAGCTGAACTGTTATCTGGACAAAGACAAGACGTTGGCCAATCAGCCTTACCGCTCGGCGCTCACCGGTCATCCTGAATACCTGTTAGCTGTCGCCTTGAAGCACCAGCATACAGACTTAGCCCGGACTCTGATCGACCACGGTGCCGATGTCAATGCCGCCGATCATCAGGGTGAGACGCCCCTGCACATTGCTGCCCGTCAGCGCTCGGCGCTCACCGGTCATCCTGAATACCTGTTAGCTGTCGCCTTAAAGCACCAGCATACGGATTTAGCCCGGACTCTGATCGACCACGGTGCCGATGTCAATGCCGCCGATCATCAGGGTGAGACGCCCCTGCACAATGCTGCCCGTCAGCGTTGCACCGAGGTCTTCAATATCCTGATCGAGGCCGGGGCGAATATCAATAATGTACTGCGCACCGCTGTCCGGGAGGGCAATGATTCACTGCTTGAATACCTGATCAGCACCGAACTCAGCCAATCTAACCTTAATATCGCTCTGCGCGAAGCCGCCGGACAGGGACAATCGCAGAACCTTATACCCCTGATCAATACAGGAGCATACGACCTTGACGGTGCCCTGCGCGAAGCCGCCGGACAGGGGCAAAAGCAGTGCCTTAAAACCCTGATCTCACCGCGAGTCTCACAGCGAACGCCAGACCTCAACGGTGCCCTGTGCGCTGCCGCCGAGGGGGGGCAAACGGAATGCCTTAGATTCCTGATCGAGAAGGGTGCAAACGAACTTGATCTTGATCATGCCTTGTACCGAGCTATTCTGGCGCGAAACAACCAGAGCCGAACCGTGCTGGTCGAAGAAGGAGCAAATATTACTACCGTAGTGCACACTGCTGCCAGAAAAGGTGATTGGGAATTTTTCAATTACCTGAACAATCCGACAGAGATCAATGCCGCCGATGGGGAAGGTCAAACACCGCTGCATATCACCGCTGCCAATGGGGATAAAACATGCCTGAAAAAACTCATTGAAAAGGGAGCGAAGGTAAATGCCACCAATAATAACGGCGAAACAGCCCTGCATATAGCCACCAAAATCAGCATAACCAAGGGCCGTCAACAATGTGCTGCCATGGGCATAGATATCACTGGAACCCTTATTAATGGCAAGACCTTCGAACACTATACCATCGAACAGGAAAACGACATTGGGTGTCTGCGTGAGCTTGCTGATCACAGAGGAGTGGACCTTAATGCCCGTGATAACGACGGTATCACACCTTTAATGATAGCGGCCCTTTGGGGCAAATTAGATCACCTGACTTATTTGCTTGAAAGAGCGGATTTCAATATCGCTGATAACAGCGGCAATACGGCATTGCATTTAGCCGCTTGTTGGGGGCAAACCGATTGCCTGAGAAAACTGCTTGATAAGCAAGTGGATGTCAATGTCAAAACACATATAGATGGTGCTACGCCCCTGCATATGGCCGCTAAGAACGGCCACATAGAGTCCGTCAAGGAGCTGCTGAAAAATTATCAAACCTCAGCCAATGAACAGATGAACGATGGCTGTACGGCTCTCCACTTGGCTGCTTCTGGGGACCACACAGAGGCCATCCAGACATTGCTGGCCTTTGACCGCTCCCTGGCCAAAGAGAAGGATAACGATGGCCAGACGGCTCTCCACTTAGCTGCTTATAAAGGCCACACAGAGGCCATCGAGACATTGCTGACCATTCCCTCCTCCCCGGCCAAAAAAAAGAAGGAGAAGGATAAGTCAGTCCAGACGGCTCTCGCAGCTGCTGTTAACCCAACTGCTTTTGCAGTCCACACAGAGGCCACCCAGTCATTGCAGACCACTGACCCCTCCCAGGCCAAAAAGAAGGAGAAGCATAAGTCAGTCCGGACGGCTCTCGCAGCTGCTGTTAACGCAACTGCTTTTGCAGTCCACACAGAGGCCACCCAGCCAGAGGCCACCCAGCCATTGCAAACCATTGACCCCTCCCTGGCCAAAGAGAAGGATAACGAAGGCCAAACGGCTCTCCACAAAGCTGCTTCTCAAGGCCACACAAAGGCCATCCAGGCATTGCTGAAGATTGACCCTTCCCTGGTCAAAGAGACGGATAACTTAGGCCGGATGGCTGTCCACTTAGCTGCTGATGAAAGCCACATAGAGGCCATCCAGATATTGCAATCCTCTCTATGGGAAAAATAACGGTGGCCAGACGGCTCTCTACTTGGCTTACAGCCATCGTTACTCCGCGTGCCAAAAACTCCTTATTAAAAAGGGAGCAAGAAACCGGTGCCGGGCCTTGAATCTTGACTGTTTCAAACCCCCACCTCATACTGCGCCAGACTCGGCGCAGCCCCTTTGATCTCCCCATCCTGAATAAATACTTTTCCCCAACACCCACAGACTCCTCTTCAACCGTAATAACCGAACCATCCCGAAGCTCTGCCTGACTGGTGCCATTGCCGTTATTAGCGGTAATGGTGGCGACGATTCGCGCCCCTTCAGGAATCAGCGCCTTGAACTGTTGCCAGATATTCGTGGATGCCATTGCTTGCATTCCGGATAAACGTTCACTGTCTTGTGAAAATCGGTTCCGTACCTGACTTTTGGATCTAACGACATACGTCTTGTTAAAAAATTCTGTTTTTTTTGGAACTTACCCTGCTGATTTTTTGTCCTACCCGAAGTTTTGAGTCAAATAGCGGGCTAAAGTAATGAATGGTGTCGGTGTAAACGGGGCAGATATTCGCTTTAACTGTTCTTCTATCTGTATAAATGACGAACATATCAGAGGGCAATTTGGTGGACACTCACTGGTCGAAACATCTTGCAAACCGGAACCCCACGTTTTCCACCTGGGATGCATCACCCGACACCTTGATGAGCAGAGTGAAACAAGTCTTAATAAACGCCAATGCAGTGAATGCGAGCAAACGGCACTGCCACTGATTCG
>NZ_PJPV01000248.1 GCF_002864045.1 Endozoicomonas acroporae | reverse complement strand
TTTTTTTGACCGTGCTGTTCACCGCCGTGGTGTTGGCAACCGTTCCTGAAACGCGCCCCCCCCCGATGCCGGCGTGTGCAAATTTACGCGAGGTTTTGACCGTGCTGTTCACCGCCGTGGTGTTGGCAACCGTTCCTCCAGGCCTAACCTCTCCCCCCCCGATGCCCGCGTCTGCAAATTCACCCGAGGTTTCGACCGTGCTGTTCACCACCGTGGTGTTGGTAACCATTCCTCCACCGTCAACCACGCCCGCCCCAATGCCGGCGTTTGCATTGTCACCCGAGGTGGAAATATGCACATTTTCGGCCCAGATATCACTGACGGTGCCATTCGCAGTACAGGCTGCCAACCCGGTCGTCTTCGTTGAATTTATATGGGTATCAGTAAAGCCAAGGTGAGTGATGTTGCCTTGTTTCAGAGTATCAACTAAACAGTCAGACAGGCCGCTGATGGTAAGGTACTGCCCATCGTACTCCCCGGTGAATGGATGGGTATCATTGCCAATGGATTGATAGTCTTTAGTGACAACAATATCCGCTATCTGTTGATAGGTACCGTCCAGTGGGTAGTCGGGATGTCGGCCAATCTTGCCCAGTTTTTCTGCATCATTAATCTTTATGGGTGTTGATGCTGTAGCGGCATTTACCTGGCAATACGATAAATCCAACGCATCCCGAAATTCAGTTCTCGAAGAGCAATTGGCTGTTAACACACGAGGGTCTGCATTTTGGCAAAAAAGTTGATCATTGGAGATAGATCCAAAATTCTTTTTATTGCCATTGACAAAGCTGTTCACCGCCTTGGTTTTGTCAACCGTTCCTTCATTGAAAACCCGCCCCCCCCCGATGCCGGCGTTTGTATAGTCACCCGAGGTTGTGACATGGCTGTTCACCGCCGTGGTGCGGTCAACCGTTCCTCTATCTAAAACGCCCCCCCCCCGATGCCGGCGTCTGCATAATTACCCTTGGTTGTGACATGGCTGTTCACCGCCGTGGTGTGGGCAACCTCTCCTTCCTTCAACCGCGCCCCCCCGATGCCGGCCAATGAATCGTCACCCGAGGTTGTGACATGA
>NZ_PJPV01000247.1 GCF_002864045.1 Endozoicomonas acroporae | reverse complement strand
ATGGTTCAAAAGCCACCTGCACCTTTATCGACTGAGATTCTCTTGAAAGAGAATACACAGCTGCGCATAAAAGTTGCCTGCCTGGAACAACGTTGTAGAGAATTGGAAGAAAGGGTTGGTAAGAACAGTCAAAACAGCAGCAAGCCACCATCGTCTGATGGTTATCAAAAACCGTGTAAAAGCAGCGATTCTACCGATCACCCCACCGACACCGATGACGGTGCAGATCCCGATGCATCAAAAAGTGACAAACCCAATCCAAAAAGTCTGAGACAGTCTTCTGGTAATAAAGCTGGTGGACAGAAAGGGCATCAGGGCACTTGTCTCAAGCAGATCGATAACCCTGACTATATTGAGCTTCTTCAGGTTGAAGAATGCCATCAATGTCAGGTTTGTCTTCTTGATATTGAGCCAGTCAAACATATTGAGCGACAGGTGTTTGAACCAGGCAAACTGGGTGAATTTGAAGTAACTGCCTATAGAGCTGAAGTCAAAATCTGCACATGTGGTTGCAAAAATCAGGCTGAATTTCCGGAAGGTGTAACCGCAGCCGTGCAATATGGCCCAGCTACTCAGGCTGTGGCTGTCTATCTCAACCAATATGATTTTCTGCCATTTAAGCGAGTGTCTGAGTACTTTTATACGCTCTACAAAATGAGTGTCAGTGCCGGAACTGTAGCCAATTTTGTTGTCAGAGCCCATGAAAATCTGGCGTCTACCGAGGATGTCATTCGTGACGCCTTGCTGGAATCGCCAGTGGCCGGAGCCGATGAAACCGGTATGCGGGCAGAGGGCTCTCTTTATTGGCTACATGTTATGCGGGATGAGCAATGGACGCTTTACTACCTGTCTGAGAAACGAGGTCGTGACGCCATGGATGCGATGGGCATACTACTTACGTTTACGGGCGTTCTGGTCCATGATCATTGGAAATCCTACTTTTCATATGCGGCAGTTCACGTTCTTTGTAATGCCCATCATCTGAGAGAGCTTCTGGGTGTTGTTGACAGGGACGATAATCAATTGGCTTTGCGCCTGATGAAGTTGCTCAGGCTTTCCTGGCATTATTGCAAGGGCTTCAAGACCATCGGTATGCAACAAATGCCGAGGATTATCCGTGAACGGATTGAGAAGGTTTATGACCTTCTGCTTCAGCGGGCATTAACGAAAGAAGTTGCCTATATGGAGAAACAGCGGCAAGAACTCGGTCGAAAGAAAGTCAAAAATACCAAGGCCTATAACCTGTTCAAGCGACTCATTGAGTTCAAAGCTGAAACACTTCGATTCATGTCAGATTTTACCATTCCCTTTGACAACAATGGCAGTGAAAGGGATATTCGAATGGCCAAGTTAAAACAGAAGATCTCAGGCTGCTTTAGGAGTGCGGACGGAGGTTCTATGTTTGCACGGATTCGGAGCTATTTGTCGTCTGCCAAAAAACAGGGTAAGGATATATACCAGTCACTTCTTAGAGCTGTTCAGAATTACAGTAATATGCCTTTACTGGGTGCTGAATAGTTAC
>NZ_PJPV01000246.1 GCF_002864045.1 Endozoicomonas acroporae | reverse complement strand
GGAACGGTTGCCAACACCACGGCGGTGAACAGCAGGGTCAAAACCTCGGGCAGGAGTGCACGCGCCGGCATCGGTGGAGGGGGGGTAAATGGAGGAACGGTTGCCAACACCAAGGCGGTAGATAGCCATGTCAGAACCTCGGGTGAGTACGCACACGCTGGCATCGGGGGTGGGGAGGTTAACAATAGAGGAACGGTTGTCAACACCACGGCGGAGTACTGCACGGTCAAAACCTCGGGTAAAAATGCACGCGCCGACTTCGGGGCTGGGTGGGTTAACGATGGAGGAATAGTTGACACCCCCACGGTAGTGAACAGCACGGTCGACAGTGCCGTCACCGGGGCACACCACCGCGGGCGAAGGAGTCTTGGCGATGGAGGAATGGTTGCCGACACCGGGGCACACCACGTCGGGCGCAGGAGCGTTGGCGAGGAAGGAATGATTGCCGACATGGACGGCAGCAATGCCGCTGCAGCGACAACCGCCGCTACGATGGGAATTACCTCAGCTTCCCTTCTGGCAGCGGGCGGATTGGGGATTGCCGGCTATTCAACCTATCAATGGATTACCGGTTACCAGGAGGGGTTGCGTGGTCAGGAGCTGGCGATGAAACCAATGACTCGTGGTAAAGAACTGGCAAGCGCTGCGGTCAACTCGGTATCCCAGGGTATTCAGGGAATCCGGGAACGAATGAACAGGCAGAGTGTTCCTGAGCAGGAACCAGCCCATGAAATGAGTTCGGTACAGAGTGACTGAGCTGGACAAACGTTTTAATCAACTATCACAACCGGAACAAACCCGACTGATACCCGTCACCAAAACCACCAAAGCGCCTGATACCAGAGGCGCTTTTTTAATGTCCACCGATGGACTGTAGCCTGAAAAGCAGGGAGCAATTTTAAGGGATGCCCGCAGGCATTTATAACTTTTGCCGTGAAAAATATTTTGCTCAACCATTTTTGATCCCTGAAGGTGGCGCAAAATATTTTCACGCGCCATGGGCATTTGTGGTGGCATTTGCAAGCCAGGCCCTGATTGCACCACCGTTCGATCCATAGAGCTGAATACACCATGCTAAAGGAGGCTGTCCGAGAATAGACCGCCCTGCTGATCAGGAATGCTTCTTTTTTGGGCGGTTGATGGGCTGGTTTTCGATGGTGCAAAAAAAAGAAATTGGCTAATGGATAAACGACGGTGTGACTTTTTATACCTAAAATAAAATAACTCAAAAATTTTATGTCACTGCATAGACGAACAGGAATACATAATTACATCTGAATAAACGGCCATCAATAAGGTAGAAGGATTAAAACGCTACTTTTTTCGCTAATTTTAATTAGTTTTACCACCATTCAAGTATAAAGATAACACGACACTTTTAACGTAGGCATCGCGACCACTAAAAAAAACATAACCCGGGAACTTTTACGTCACTGCATAGACGAACAAGGGAGTGCGCCGTCATTTTTTGTGCGCTTTCTAATGTACTGTTATGCACTACTACATCATTTCAAGGAGATTGACGTGTACCAACTCCGTTCATCCTGAGCGAAGTCGAAGGGTGTTGGCACGATCTATCATGGCCCGGAGTTTGCGCCCTTCGATGTTTCGACAAGCTCAGTACTCAGGACGAACGGAGTGCAGAGGCTTGTGATAACGACAACCCGTCAAACTCATTGAAACCATGTACTACAACATCAGGAGTCCTGTTTATGATTCAGCAATCCAATCAGCAACCCATTCAGCAACCAATTCAGCAACCAATTTGCGACAGCGCTTCCCAATGTTCAGGGAATGGCACCGAACATTCCTGGCTCGGCCATGGCGTTGCTGTTTCTAAAGCATTTGTGAAATCATTGATTCCAATGGAAGACCCTCGCCTCAGTTTCAATTCCCGCAAAGCAGTGAAAGATCTTTTGCGACTGGCCACAACAACTATCCTGCCGGCGAGTTCCATCCTTTTCATGGCGAAAGATATGGCCAATGCCTGGTCCGGGAACGGTTTGCCCGGGCCGGATGCAAAACCGGAATTACCACAGACATCTAAAGAAACCCGGGAAGAGGCTCAGGAAAAAGAACCCTGCTCGAAAACCGTACCCCTTCAACAGCCATCCACGGCCCGCTATCAAGGGAGTCAGGGAGCCAAAGGGCTGCTTGCCCTTGGCACCCTGGCCAGCTCTTTTCAGTATGCCAATTCGAAACAGATTAATAATGCAGAAGACCTGGGCAAGATTGGTCGAGATCCCGAATTTCCACTAAACGGTACCTATCAACAGACAGCGGATATTGATGTCACTAAAGACTATCAATCCATTGGCAATGCTACCCACCCATTCACCGGCGATTACTATGGGCAGTGCCGTACCATCAGCGGCCTGTCTGACTGTTTTGTTGACACTCTGAAAGGCAACATCAGTGACCTTCACTTTACTGGTGCCAATATAACAAATTCCGCGAAGCCGACCGG
>NZ_PJPV01000245.1 GCF_002864045.1 Endozoicomonas acroporae | reverse complement strand
ATACTGAAAAGAGCTGGCCAGCGTGCCAAGGGCAAGTAGTCCTTTGGTTCCCTCACTCCCTTGATAGCGGGCCGTGGATGGCTGTTGAAGGGGGACGTCTTTCGAGCCGGGTTCTTTTTCCTGAGCCTCTTCCCGGGTTTCTTTTGATGTCTGTGGTAACTCCGGTTTTGCATCCGGCCCGGGCAAATCGCTCCCGGACCAGGCATTGGCCATATCTTTCACTATGAAAAGGATGGAACTCGACGGCAGGATAGTTGCTGTGGCCAGTCGCACAAGATCTTCCACTGCTTTGCGCGAATTGAAACTGAGGCAAGGATCTTCCGTTGGAATCAATGATGTCGCAAATGCTTTACAAACAGCAATGCCATGGCCGAGCCAGGAACGTTCGATGCCATTCTCTGAAGATTGGGAAGCGCTGTCGCAAATGGGTTGCTGAGTGGGCTGCTGAATGGGTTGCTGAATCATAAATAGGGCTCTTGATGTTGTATTGCATAACAGTACATTAGAACTGTGCACAAAAAATTATCGGGCACTCTCTTCGAACATGCGGTGTCGTAAAAGTTTCTGATTCATTTTTTTATTTAAGGGTACGTTTTGCAGGCGTCGTGTTATTTTTATAAATGAATGGTGGTATATATTTGAATGATTGTAAGACCAATGGACATTAGCGAATAAAGCTTTTAGTCATTGTCCTGAAATAATTCCGACATTTAGCACTCAGGATGAACGTAGTTTTGAAACCCAGAAATGTGGAAATTATTTCAGGATAACTCCTCAGTAGCTACTTTGAACTGGTCAACTGGTCTGGCCGAATTATCCGCAAAGGCAACCGTGGTCGTATAACTGACGATGTTCCGCCTATCCTGGAGCGCCTGGGTATTGACCCACATGAATGTCTGGAGACTATGCGCTGGAATAATCGCTTTCACCGCGCGTTGCCCTCACTGAAAACTTATGTAGAAAGCATTGGAAAAGGCTGGGTTCATGGCATGGCTGTGAGCAGGGGGCTTTTTATCTCTTTCCCAGTGTTCGCCATGGGGCTGCTGCTATCTGTTGCCTACCCGCCGGTTTGCCATAGCTATCGTCAGAGTCAGTCCCATGTTCGGTCAGTACATGGTACACAGGGCTGTCTGGACGGGTGGGTTTTCCAGTGTTCGCCACGGAGTTGCTGCCCTGTGTTGCTATGCCGGCCTGCCCGACCGCCACCGGTTCACCATGGTTATCATCAGAGTCAGTCCCATGTTCGGTCAGTACATGGTACACAGGGCTGACTGGTCGGACGGGTTTTCCAGTGTTCGCCACGGAGCTGCTGCCTGTTGCTATACCGGCCTGCCCGTCCGCCAACGGTTCACCATGGTTATCGTCAGAGTCAGTCCCATGTTTGGTCAGTACATGGTACACAGGGCTGCCTGGTCGGGTGGGTTTTCCAGTATTCGCCACAGAGTTGCTGCCTGTTGCCATAGCGGCCTGCCCATCCGCCACCGGTTCACCATGGTTATCGGTGGATTCATACCCGATCAGTTCTAAGTACACAGGGATGTCAGAGGGGGCGGGTTCTTTTTCATTACCCATCAGGGGATTGTAGTCCCCTGTTGCCGTGTTCCCTTGTCTGAATGTTAACGTTTGGTAATGGCCTGGGGGAGCAGGCAGCGGTCTCGTGTTCCTCGGCCTGAACGACAACGGTTGATAATGATCCAGGGGAGGAGCAGGCAGCGGTCTCTTGTTCCTCGGCCTGAACGACAACGGTTGGTAATGATCCCGGGGAGGAGTAGGCAACTGTCCCTCAGCACGGGGGCGGCCGCTGGCTGGGGGCGGCATGGGTTCCGCGCGGTTACGACCAGCATTAGTCGATGACCTTTGGCTGTAATAGCGGTAGGCGATCACACCGACCAGCACAATAATCACCGTACCCAGGGTGGCGATACAAGCTATAACGGCAGGGCTTGGTGATGCCACTGGCGGTGTTGGTGCGGCAAATGTAGCGGTGCTGCCTGGTGTTGTGGTCATCGTCTTTGTGCTTGATGTGCCAGAACAATAATTAACGATTTGGTGCTTTAGTTTTGCCAAGTCGGGGGCAATATCTGCACAGATATCATTATTCTGCCAATCCCGACACCCCTCGGGAGTGCCTCTTGGTTGGCTATTAACAGTGACATTACAAATAATCGGGTCAGATCCTCCGAAGATTTTCGCAGTGGCATTTTCACTTTTAACGGTGCTATTGAACACCCTGGTGTTGGCGATACGTTCTAGTGCTTGATAAAAGCGTCCTGCGCCAATACCGGCATTTGCCTCGCTGCCTGAGGTTATCACCGTGCAGTTCACCGCTGTCGTGTGGTGAACAGTACCTTTACCCAATACTCCAACCCCAATATCCAATACTCCAGCCCCAATACCGGCATCTGCATCTTCTCCTATTGTTACAACATGACAATTAACCGCTGTCGTGTGGTCAACAGTACTTTCCCTCGAATGTCCAGCCCCAATACCGGCATCTGCATCTTCTCCTATTGTTACAACATGGCAGTTAACCGCTGTCGTGTGGTCAACAGTACTTTGCTTCGAATGTCCAGCCCCAATACCAGCATTTGCATCAGCTTTGTTGGTTTTCACCGTGCAGCTCAACGCTGTCGTGTCTGTAACCGTTCCTTTATCAAGCTGATATCCCACCCCAATACCGGCATCAGATTTTCCCATTGCTTCAACATGACAGTTCACCGCCATTGTGTTGCTAACGTTTCCACCTTTCGATGTTCCCGCACCAATACCGGCATGTGAGTGTAGTCTCTTTGCTGTAACACTACAGTTTACCGCAGCCATGTTGTTAACAGCTCCCCTTATCAGATATCCCGCACCAATACCGGCATGACTATAGGTGGCGTAGGTTTTCACCGTGCAGTTCAACGCAGTCATGTTAGTAATAGTTCCTCCGCCATCTACACTGCCCACGCCAATAGCTGCGGGTACGGATATTTCCTTGGTATCAACGTCAGCACGTTCAACCCGAATATTACTGATCTTGGCGTTATCAGACATTTCACAAGCCACTACCCCGGCCGGATCCGTTGAGGTTATTTTGGCATCACTAAGGGTCAGGTTCTCGATACGGCCCTCATCGGACAGGTGTTTTACCAGGCACTTCGAAAGTTTGCCAATAGTACGATAATTGCCGTCCAACTTGCCGGTGAATGGATTTTTTTTAGAGCCAATGGACCGGGACAATTGGTTATCGTTGAAATCATCAGTCAGGCGATATTGTTTGCTACATGAGCCCTTATCACGGCAGATCTTGCCCAGGTTCTCGGCATCCGCCACGTTAATCCAGCGGTCAGAGGCGGATGCTGATGCCGCACCGACCGCGGACAGGCCGACCAGAGCCCCCAGTGCCAAGGGTGTGTTT
>NZ_PJPV01000244.1 GCF_002864045.1 Endozoicomonas acroporae | reverse complement strand
AGCACAACAACACCTCCAACCTCAACGACCATCTCAACCACTGCACAGACCAGGCAATCCAGCCTGACGACAACAACAAACCCCGACACTGCCAAGCAGACAGTTATTTCTGGTTCCAGAGATAGCTCAGCCGCTCCTCCATCATTGACGTCGGCATCAACAGGCACGGCTGCCGAACAGGCAACAACACAACAATCAGTCACTCAGGAAAAAGCACAATCAACGTCTGAAACCACCACAACAGAAGACGCCTCTGGTAGAACTGACAGCACAACGGCGCCTCCAACATCAACAACCATCTCAACCGCTGCACAGGCCAGGCAATCTAGCCAAACGAAAGCACCAACCCCCGACACTGCCAGACAGACAGTGACTTCTGGTTCCAGAGATAGCTCAGCTGCTTCTCCATCATTGACGTCGGCATCAACAGGAACGGCTGCCCAACAGACAACAACGCAACAATCAGCTACTCAGGAAAAAGCACAATCAACGTCTGATAGCCCGGGACTACAGGGAACTTCCGGTATTCCGGATAGCACAACGGCTGCTTCAACGCTGACAGAAATCTCAACACTTGCAGAAACAAGACAATCAGTAACATCGCCAACAACAGGCACTACAACTCAGACGACAAAAGCTATACATCAAACGACAAACCAGGAAATAGCATCATCTGAAACCACCACAACAGAAGGAACCTCCGGTAGATCTGACAGCACAACAACACCTCCAACCTCAACAACCATCTCAACCGCTGCACAGGCCAGGCAATCCAGCCTGACGACAACAACAAACCCCGACACTGCCAGGCAGACAGTTATTACTGGTTCCAGAGATAGCTCAGCCGCTTCTCCATCATTGACGCCTGCATCAACAGGCACGGCGGCCCAAGA
>NZ_PJPV01000243.1 GCF_002864045.1 Endozoicomonas acroporae | reverse complement strand
TATTCCGGATAGTTCAACGGCTGCTTCAACGCTGGCAGAAACCTCAACACCTGCTGAAACAGGACAATCAGTAACACCGTCAGCAACAGGCACTACAACTCAGACGTCAATTGATAAAAAAGCTACACATCAAACGACAAACCAAGAAATAGCATCATCAACATCTGAAACCGCCACAACAGAAGACGCCTCTGGTAAAACTGACAGCACAACGGCGCCTCCAACATCAACAACCATCTCAACCGCTGCACAGGCCAGGCAATCTAGCCAAACGAAAGCACCAACCCCCGACACTGCCAGACAGACAGTGACTTCTGGTTCCAGAGATAGCTCTGCTGCTTCTCCATCATTGACGTCGGCATCAACAGGAACGGCTGCCCAACAGACAACAACGCAACAATCAGCTACTCAGGAAAAAGCTCAATCAACGTCTGAGAGCCCGGGACTACAGGGAACTTCGCGTATTCCGGATAGCACAACGGCTGCTTCAACGCTGACAGAAATCTCAACACTTACAGAAACAAGACAATCAGTAACATCGCCAACAACAGGCACTACAACTCAGACGACAAAAGCTATACATCAAACGACAAACCAGGAAATAACATCATCAAAATCTGAAACCACCACAACAGAAGGAACCTCTGGTAAATCTGACAGCACAACGGCGCCTCCAACATCAACAACCATCTCAACCGCTGCACAGGCCAAGCAATCTAGCCAAACGAAAGCACCAACACCCGACACTGCCAGGCAGACAGTGACTTCTGGTTCCAGAGATAGCTCAGCCGCTCCTCCATCATTGACGTCGGCATCAACAGGCACGGCTGCCGAACAGGCAACAACACAACAATCAGTCACTCAGGAAAAAGCACAATCAACGTCTGAAACCACCACAACAGAAGACGCCTCTGGTAGAACTGACAGCACAACGGTGCCTCCAACATCAACAACTATCTCAACCGCTGCACAGGCCAGGCAATCTAGCCAAACAAAAGCACCACCCCCCGACACCGCCAGACAGACAGTGACTTCTGGTTCCAGACAGACAACAACGCAACAATCAGCTACTCAGGAAAAAGCTCAATCAACGTCTGATAGCCCGGGACTACAGGGAGCTTCCGGTATTCCGGATAGCACAACGGCTGCTTCAACGCTGACAGAAATCTCAACACTTACAGAAACAAGACAATCAGTAACATCGCCAACAACAGGCACTACAACTCAGACGACAAAAGCTAT
>NZ_PJPV01000242.1 GCF_002864045.1 Endozoicomonas acroporae | reverse complement strand
ACAGACAACAACGCAACAATCAGCTACTCAGGAAAAAGCTCAATCAACGTCTGATAGCCCGGGACTACAGGGAGCTTCCGGTATTCCGGATAGCACAACGGCTGCTTCAACGCTGACAGAAATCTCAACACTTACAGAAACAAGACAATCAGTAACATCGCCAACAACAGGCACTACAACTCAGACGACAAAAGCTATACATCAAACGACAAACCAGGAAATAGCATCATCTGAAACCACCACAACAGAAGGAACCTCCGTTAGATCTGACAGCACAACAACACCTCCAAGCTCAACGACCATCTCAACCGCTGCACAGACCAGGCAATCCAGCCTGACGACAACAACAAACCCCGACACTGCCAGGCAGACAGTTATTTCTGGTTCCAGAGATAGCTCAGCCGCTCCTCCATCATTGACGTCGGCATCAACAGGCACGGCTGCCGAACAGGCAACAACACAACAATCAGTCACTCAGGAAAAAGCACAATCAACGTCTGAAACCACCACAACAGAAGACGCCTCTGGTAGAACTGACAGCACAACGGCGCCTCCAACATCAACAACTATCTCAACCGCTGCACAGGCCAGGCAATCTAGCCAAACGAAAGCACCACCCCCCGACACCGCCAGACAGACAGTGACTTCTGGTTCCAGAGATAGCTCAGCTGCTTCTCCATCATTGACGTCGGCATCAACAGGCACGGCTGCCCAACAGACAACAACGCAACAATCAGCTACTCAGGAAAAAGCTCAATCAACGTCTGAGCGCCGTGTAGGGAAAGGGTAGATCTCGGTGGTCGGCTCGCACAACTTAAGAATCAACGCTGACAGAAATCTCAACACTTGCAGAAACAAGACAATCAGTAACATCGCCAACAACAGGTACTACAACTCAGACGACAAAAGCTATACATCAAACGACAAACCAGGAAATAGCATCATCTGAAACCACCACAACAGAAGGAACCTCCGGTAGATCTG
>NZ_PJPV01000241.1 GCF_002864045.1 Endozoicomonas acroporae | reverse complement strand
AAGATCACTTTAATCCACAGGAAATCGCCAACCTGCTGTGGGCCATGGCGAAACTGGTGGACAACGGGCAGGAGCAGACACCAGAGTTCAACGAGGCCGTGGCCGCGCTGTTGCCCCACGTGAACGCACAGAAAGACCAATTTAATGCCCAGGGTATCACCAACCTGCTGTGGGCCATGGCAAAACTGGCGGACAACGGGCAGGAGCAGACGCCAGAGCTCAACGAGGCCGTGGCTGCGCTGTTGCCCTACGTGAACGCACAGAAAGCTCACTTTAAACCACAGGAAATCGCCAACCTGCTGTGGGCCATGGCGAAACTGGTGGACAACGGGCAGGAGCAGACACCAGAGTTCAACGAGGCCGTGGCCGCGCTGTTGTCCCGGGTAAACGCACATAAAGACCGATTTAATGCACAGGGTATTACCAACCTGCTGTGGGCCATGGCGAAATTGGTGGACAACGGCCAGCAGCGGACACCAGGGCTCAACGAGGCCGTGGCCGCGCTGCTGCCCTACGTGAATGCACAGAAAGACCAATTTATTCCTCAGCATTTCGCCAACCTGCTGTGGGCCATGGCGAAACTGGTGGGCAACGGCCAGGAGTGGACACCAGAGCTCAAAGAGGCCGTGGCCACGCTGTTGCCCTACGTGAACGCACAGAAAGACCAATTTAATGCCCAGGGTATCGCCAACCTGCTTTGGGCCATGGCGAAACTGGTGGACAGCGGGCAGAAGCAGACACCAGGGCTCAAAGAGGCCGTGGCCGCACTGTTGCCCCACGTGAATACACAGAAAGCTAACTTTACACCACAGGAAATCGCCAACCTGCTATGGGCCACGGCGAAACTGGTGGACAACGGGCAGGAGCGGACACCGCAGCTCAAAGAGGCCGTGGCCGTGCTGTTGCCACAAGTGAACCCAGAGAAAGCTAACTTTAAACCACAGGAAATCGCCAACCTGCTGTGGGCCATGGCGAAACTACTGGACAACGGGCAGGATAGGACACCAGAGCTTAAAGAGGCCGTGGCCACGCTGTTGCCACACGTGAACGCACAGAAAGATAACTTTACCCCTCAGGCTATCGCCAACCTGCTGTGGGCCATGGCGAAACTGGTGGATAGCGGGCAGGAGCGGACACCAGAGTTTAACCAGGCCGTGGCCGCGCTGTTGCGCCACGTGAACACACAGAAAGCTAACTTTAAACCACAGGAAATCGCCAATCTGCTGTTGGCCACGGCGAAACTGGGTGAGTTCGTTGAGCTGAACATGGTTACCTCTATGTTCGAATCGCTTGTTTACCGAATCAGTGAAACCCCTCAGCTCTCACAGCAAGACATATTGATGTCTCTCTGGGGAGTAATGATTTGCTGTGCCAGGTTGTCTCTGGACTCCAATAACAATAACTGGCTTGAAAAACACATGGATGACCTGTTTACTCGTCTGGAAAACACCTCCCCAGACAATGAAGAGGATCAAACCATCATTGCTATGGCCGCAAGCTGGCTTGGGAGAGCGTGCCCGGTCGTCCCCCGTTACCAGACTACCAGGTCAAAACGTCAATCCGACGTTCGCGATCAACTCCAATCATGCTTTCCCTCTTTGCAGATTGCAGAAGAAACAAGTCTGAACTCACTGCCTCCGGTTGACCTGCTACTGCCAGATCACAACATGGTGATTGAAGTTCAGGGGCCCTCTCATTACGTGGGTGGTGATTTCAACACCAGGAAGGGTTCGACGCTGCTTAAAATCGCACTGTTGCAAAAAGCAGGATTTGAGGTCATTGAAATTCCGGTTAACAGGCTTTGGAATCAGGATTTAATGAAACCATACATTGATCAAATAAAAACCAGGACAGGGATCCCGCCACAAGGGCATGGCTCTGTATCACTTAAAAGAAGGTGGGCAGATGCAGCATACGTTACTGCTGATAAAGGCAGGCAACCCTCAAATCACGGTTACTTAACCGCCCAAGAACATTTAGAAGAACAAACCGGCAAACCAGCCAAGAGGAAGAGAAAAAACAGCCAGTAATTCCCTCCTTTCAACCCAGGAACCGTTTTCACATTCCAGCAAAATGAACTTCTGAACAGAACCGCAGTCTGCTTTTTATATTTCCATGAATTAATGAAATATAATTATGCATAGAACCTCTGCTGGTATCAGTGGTAAATACGCAAGATCAGGTAATGATGACAACCAGCCGGATAACCATACCGCTTCTGCAAGGTGTGGACGATATAGACAGTGTACAGTCAGACATCGGGATAATCCCCCCCGCCCAGCCCTGGGGCACAATGAATTTTACCATTCTCCTGGTGCACGCCCTCATCAACATCTGCTGCGCCGTTCAGTAAACATTGCTCAAGATTTTAATGCCCTCATAAAAAAAGAAATAATAAATGGTCTGGTGAGTAAATCAGATCGTCTCGGTGATCGTTATGATGGGAGAGATCACGGCCTATATGCCAGTTCAATTAAAAAATACACGTCAACGTCTAAAAGACCGTTAAATCGAGCGGAACAAGGCCAGCTGATACATTTGCTGCAAAATTTCACAGCAACGCGAAGCTGGAATTGGCGAAGCCTGACGACGACACTGCACTCATTTACTTCAGCGGGTGTTTTTACTGCCCATAACCCCATAGATGAGCGTGTTAAGCGTACTCAAGTTGCCTTATTGTCAACGCTGCTTGATGCAATAATATTTAATTGCAACCAAAAACCTGAAGTCAGGGATATTGATGCCCGGGGAATCGCCAACCAGCTGTGGGCCATGGCGAAACTGGTAGACAACGGGCAGGTGCGGACACCAGAGATCGAAAAGGCCATGGCCGCGCTGTTGTCCCATGTGAACGCACTAAAAGACCAGTTTATTCCTCAGCATATCACCAACCTGCTGTGGGCCATGGCGAAACTGGTGGATAGCGGGCAGGAGCAGACATCAGTTTTCAAGGGGGCCACGGCCGCGCTGTTGCCCCTCGTGAACGCACAGAAAGACCAATTTAATGCCCAGGGCATTACCAACCTGCTGTGGGCCATGGCGAAACTGGTGGACAGCGGGCAGGAGCGGACACCAGAACTCAAAGAGGCCGTTGCCGCGCTGTTGCCCCATGTGAGCGCACAGAAAGCAAACTTTACACCACAGGGTATCGCCAACCTGCTCTGGGCCATGGCGAAACTGGTGGATAACAGATATGAGTTAACACCAGGACTCAAAGAGGCTTTGGCCGCACTGTTGCCCCTCGTGAACGCAAAAAATAACCAATTTATTCCTCAGCATATCGCCAACCTGCTGTGGGCCATGGCAAAACTGGTGGACAACCGGCAGGAACAGACACCAGAACTTAACGAGGCCGTGGCCGCGCTGTTGTCCCACGTGAGCGCACAGAAAGCTAACTTTAAACCACAGGAAATCGTCAACCTGCTGTGGGCCATGGCGAAACTGGTGGACAACGGGCAAGAGCAGACACCAGGGCTCAATAAGGCCGTGGTCGCGCTGTTGCCCCACGTAAACACACATAAAGACCAATTTAATGCCCGGGGAATCGCCAACCTGCTGTGGGCCATGGCGAAACTGGTTGATAAGGGGTTGGAGCGGACACCACAGCTCAAAGAGGCCGTGGCCACGCTGTTGCCCTTCGTGAACGCACAGAAAGCTAACTTTAAACTACAGGAAATCACCAACCTGCTATGGGCCACGGCGAAACTGGTGGACAACGGGCTGGAGCGGACACCGCTGCTCACAGAGGCCGTGGCCGGGCTGTTGCCACTCGTCAACACAGCGAAAGCTAACTTTAATCCTCAAGAAATCGCCAACCTGCTGTGGGCCATGGTGAAACTGCTGGACAACGGGCTGGATAGGACACCAGAGCTTAAAGAGGCCGTGGCCGCGCTGTTGCCACACGTGAACGCAAAGAAAGATAACTTTACACCACAGGGAATCGCCAGCCTGCTGTGGGCCATGGCGAAACTGGTGGATAGCGGGCAGGAGCGGACACCAGGGCTTAACGAGGCCGTGGCTGCACTGTTGCCTCACGTGAACGCGAAGAAAGACCAATTTAAAGCCCTGGGAATCACTAACCTGCTGTGGGCCATGGCGAAACTGGTGGACAACGGGCTGGAGCGAACACCAGAGCTCAACAAGGCTGTGGCCGCGCTGCTACAACACGTGAACGCACACAAAAACCTGTTTAATGCCCAGCATATCGCCAACCTGCTGTGGGCCATGGCGAAACTGGTGGACAACGGGGAGTGGACATCAGAACTCGACGAGGCCGTGGCCGTGCTGTTGCGCCACGTTAACGCACAGAAAGCCAGCTTTAAACCACAGGAAATCGCCAATCTGCTGTGGGCCACGGCGAAACTGGGTGAGTTCGTTGAGCTGAAAGCGGTTACCTCTATGTTTGAATCGCTTGTTTACCGAATCAGTGAAAACCCTCAGCTCTCACAGCAAAACCTATTGATGTCTCTCTGGGGAGTGATGGTTTGCTGTGCCAGATTGTCTATGGACTCCCGAAGCAATAACTGGTTTGAAAAGCAAATGGATGACCTGTTTGCTCGCGTGGAAAATACATCTCCGGATAACTTAGAGGATCAATCCGTTATTGCCATGGCCGCAAGTTGGCTTGGTAGAGCCTGTCCGGTCGTCCCCCATTACCGGACAACTGTTTCAAAACCTCAAGCCGAATTCCG
>NZ_PJPV01000240.1 GCF_002864045.1 Endozoicomonas acroporae | reverse complement strand
GCTGTTTTCAAGGGCTGATGGGTTTTCGGACAAGCACTAAATACCAAATACCGAGATCAGCATCAAATGACCCCTTTGCATTATGTCGTCAAGGATGATTGCTGGACCGACCAGAGCATCACTGATTGGTCTGAAGAGCATCAAGGCTATACAGAATGTTTTCGTTTTCTAATAGAGAAAAGACTATGCAATGAATATATCAATAGCCAAAATGATGAAGGCAAAACACCAGTACACTTGGCTGCCGAGGCTAACAATATTGAGTGCCTGAATATGCTGCTAGAACAAGAAGGAAATAATATAATTTTCACTCTTGAGGATAAGGATGGACAAACACCACTGCAATTGGCGAAAGAGAATGATCATACTAAGTGCATAGAGATTATAGAAAAATATAAACAGGGCGGAGAAGATAAAGGAGAAGATAAAAAGGTTGCAGGTCAATATTCTGATCATCGAAGAAAAGGTGAAACATCAGCGAAGCCGGGCGAAGAAGAAAAAAATGATCGTATTCGTTTTAAAGAAAAGTATTTTGTAGATGATGAAGACTTGTCCCGTGCTAAAAAAGAAGAAAAGTATAAAGGATACCTATTTATCGAGATTCCAGAACATAAAACTGTCTGGCTCGATATAAAAGATTACCTGAAAAAAAACGAGAGTAAATGTAAGACATTTGGCTATTCTGGAATTCAAGGTGATAACAATACACTCATAGATTTGAATAAAATTTACGTCCCTGCACAATTTATAAAGATGAATAACTCTTATCGTAATGATTTGCCACTAGATGGCTACCCTTTTCATATTGAAGGCACCAAAAAGGAAATTACTGAATTCCTTGATGAATATGCAAAGAAAGGATTTCTCTTTAAGGCAAAAAGCAAAGAGCAATCAGAGCCCAAAGTGTTTGTGAATATAAATTTATGCCTTGATAATTATGACCCTGCATTGATAGTAAGAAAACTTTTTGTGGATATAATGAAAGACAGTGTACCGGGTGGAGAACTTGTCCAATCATTTATTGAGTATATTGAAAAGTACGATTTCAAAAAGGTAATAAATAAATTTAAAGAAATTTATAGTGATGCCAAGATCCTTAAGGAAACACTTGGGCAGTTAGCTTTAGAATTCGCTGGAGGAATTCATAAGGCGGTGGATGATAAAGCATCAAAAAAACCTGAAGAAATTGTACAAGAAAGTTTACGTGAGTTCATCGAAAAAATTGACACGACTAATGAAACACTGAGCAAAAAAGATAGTATAGAAAAAAATAACTTTAGCTTCCTTAGTGGACACATTGATTTGCTGGCCGAGATCAAAAATGACCAGAAAGTTAAAATTAAATTTGATTGTGACGAGTTAAATAAAAGCCCTGCCCGGTTACAGCTCAGTTCAACCAGCGGTCAAGTGTATTTCGAAAATATATCCAAAGCATTGAAGGTACTTTTTGATATTAAGGAAAGTTAAACCGCGGTCGGGTATTGCTTTGCCAGGTAAATTTTCTATCCGGGCACTCTCTGCGTGGGCATACCGGACTTCAGAAGGTGAAACAACCTGTTTTTGTTTGGCGTATGTATTTCCACGGGGCCGCCGTGGGAGGGGTCTTTGATTGTGGCAATATATTTTTCATCACTATAAGCGACAATGGTTAGTCATAACTAAAGGCCCGACCCCCAGTGTTGAGTCAAATAGCAGGCTAAAGCGATGAATGGTGTCGGTAGAAACGGAGCAGATGTCCGCTTTAATTGTTCTTACTGTCTTGAAGGGAATACCGGAAGACTTGGTGGACGTTCAGTGGTCACAACAGAGTGCGAACACCATCACATGGGGCACTTGGAATGTATACGCGACTATTCTAATTCATTGCACAAACCGGATAGGTGTATATGTGGGCCGGGCATGTCCTTGCTTCGAGAATCCAAGCCATTGTTAGAGGATGCCTGTCAAAAGGGGGACTTGGAAGCTCTAAAGTTGGGACTTGAACTGAAACCAGAAGGCAACGTCACCTCTGCTCTTACCGCTGCAGCAAAAGCGGTAGCAGGCGCTGCAGCTAGTGGGCATACTGATAGCAAGGACTACACCGACTGCTTCCGGACTTTGTCGAGTGCTATTCAAAATCACGCGGATGAACATAAAAAATTGTGTGCCCAATTGGCAACACTGGCGGCGGGAATTGGAGTGGCCATAGCTGGATTGACCACTGTCGAATCGGCAGCTTTCAGTGCAAAGTTTGTTGCGCTTTGTGAAATTGTTGGTGAAATTGCGAATAGGTACATTACTGGATTTCCTATGGGGACGGTGATGTCGATGGTTGGTTTCGGATCT